>JAGCYR010000182.1 GCA_017960705.1 Clostridia bacterium
CCTTGGAACGCTGGAGCGTGTAGGAACGCGCGCCGAGCTTTGACACGATCGCCTGCTTCTCCTGTTCGTTGTAGGCGAAGTAGGTCTCGTTCCCCGCCGTGATCTCGAACAGAGGGGATTCGGCGATATAGATCTTCTTCATCTCGATCAGGGTCGGGAGGAGGCGGTAGAACATCGTGAGGAGCAGGGTCCTGATCTGGAACCCGTCCTCGTCGGCGTCGGTGCAGATGATGATCTTGCTCCACCGGAGCGCGTCGGGATCAAAGGGAACGACGTCGCCCTTGACCCCCGCCGGGATCTCGACGCCGCACCCGATCACGCGGAGCAGATCGACGATGATCTTGCTTTCAAAGATGCGGGCGTAGGTGCTCTTCATACAGTTGAGCGTCTTGCCGCGGACCGGGATGATCGCCTGGAATTCGGCGTTTCTCCCGAGTTTGCAGGAGGTCAGAGCCGAGTCGCCCTCGACGATATAGAGCTCGCGCAGGGCGGGATCCTTCGAGCGGCAGGCGACGAACTTCTCGACGCTGCTCGTCACGTCCATCGAACCGGCGAGCTTGCGCTTCACGTCCACGCGGGCGCGCTCGGCGCTCTCGCGGCTGCGGCGGTTGAGCAGGACCTGCGCCCCGAACTGCGCCGCGGCGGTCGGATTCTCCGCGAAATAGACCTCGAGCGAATTCTTGATGTATTCGGTCAGCGCCTTCGTGATGAAGGGGTTGTTGATGGCTTTCTTGGTCTGGTTCTCGTAGGAGGTCTGGGTCGACGCCGAACTGATGACGACGGTCAGACTCTCGGCAACGTCCTGATAGGTGATCCGCTGCTCGTTCTTGTTGTATTTCCCCTGCGCCTTGAGGTACTTGTCGACGGCGTAGGTGAAGCCGGTGCGCACCGCCCGGTCGGGGCAGCCGCCGTGCTCGAGAAAACTGGAATTGTGATAGTATTCCGCGATCCCGCCGGTCTTCATCAGACAGAACGCGATCTCGGCGCGCATCAGATACTCGGGCTTATCCTCGCGGTCGCGCCCCTTGGTCTCCATCGACCAGAGGACGGGCTCGGTCACGGAATTCTCGCCCGCCAGTTCGCGGATGTAGTCGGACACGCCGTTCTCGTAGCGGTATTCGCTCGTATCAAACGAGCCGTTTTCCCGCTCCATCCGAAGCCGGAAGGTCAGCCCGCCGTTGACCACCGCCTGCTGTTTTAAGGTGGTGCGGAAGTATTCCTCCGGGATCGCGACGTCGGTAAAGACCTCGAGATCCGGGAGCCAGCGGATGATCGTCCCCTGCCGCTTCTTGTCCTTCTGCGTCAGGTTGCGGACCTCGAGTTCGGTTGCGGGGTTCCCGCACTTGAAGCCGATGGTCGAGCACTGCGTCCCGTTATACGAAGCGACGTTCATATATTCCGAGCTGTACTGCGTCGCACAGGCGCCCAGCCCGTTCAGACCGAGCGAGAAGGTGTACGCCGACGATCCGCCGTTGTTGTCGTATTTGCCCCCGGCGTAGAGCTCGCAGAAAACAAGTTCCCAGTTGTACCGCTTTTCCTTCTTGTTGTAGCCGAGCGGAACGCCCCGCCCGAAGTCCTCGATCTCGATCGACCGATCGAGGTAGACCGTGACGATCACGGTGTCGCCGAATCCCTCGCGCGCCTCGTCGACCGAGTTGGCAAGGATCTCGAAGAAGGAATGTTCGCAGCCCTCCAGCCCGTCCGAACCGAAGATGACGGCGGGGCGGCGGCGTACGCGATCGGCGCCTTTGAGCTGGGAAATGCTCTGGTCGTTGTACTTGGCGTCGTTTGGCTTTTTGGTCGCCACGGCATCCCCCTTCTCCGGCACATACTCCGGTAGTGTACTTTATAAGAAAAGTATATCATCCTAAAAGGGAAATGTCAAGAATTTCGGCGTGTTTTTCGCTTTTTTCGCCGCACTTGCTTTTTGCCCCGAGCCGTGGTATAATAGAGGCGGAGAGAGTGCGAAGGGCGCACTCCGCAACCGGAAAGGAGGAACCCCATGGCAGAAGCAAAGAAAAAGCGTTTGCCGGTCAATTCCCGCTGCGAAGACTGCGAGTTCTACCGCTACGACGAATGGGACGACGCCTACGTTTGCGACCAGCGGCTCGACGAGGACGAGATGGCGGAGTTCCTCGCCAAGAGGACCGGGGCTTGTCCCTACTACCGCTACTACGACGAATACAAATCGGTCCAAACCCAGATCTGAACTTGAAATCTTTCAACACCCCCCGACGCGCGTCGGGGGGTGTTTTTTTGGCGTGAGGAAAGGGGTCAGCGGGGCTCCCGCGCGGGTTTGTCGAACGCGGGGTTGCAGGCGTAGTAGTTCTTCGCGTCGCCCCTGTCCTGCGCGACCCGGAGCGCGTCCCCGAACCGCTGGAAGTGGACGATCTCGCGCTGGCGCAGGAACTTGAGCGGCTCGCGCACGTCGGGATCGTCGATCAGGCGGAGCAGGTTGTCGTAGGTGACGCGCGCCTTCTGTTCGGCGGCGAGATCCTCGGTCAGATCGGCGAACACGTCCCCCTTCACCCCGATATATTTGGTATCGAAGGGCACGCCCGCCGCAGCCTGCGGATAGACGCCGACGGTGTGATCGACGAAATACTTGTCGAAACCGGCTTCGACGATCTGCTCGGGCGTAAGATTGCGGGTCAGCTGGTGCAAAATCGTCGAGATCATTTCGACGTGGGCGAGCTCCTCGGTGCCGACGTCGGTAAGTATCCCGACAACCTCCTGATAGGGCATCGAATAGCGCTGGGAGAGGTAGCGGGTCGCGGCGCCGAGTTCGCCGTCGGGTCCGCCGAGCTGGCTGACGATGATCCCGGCGTAGAGGGGATTCGGGTTTTCGATCTTGATCGGGTACTGGAGTTTCTTTTCATAGATCCACATTTTCCGTCACCTCTCTTCCCCGCTGTCAAGCGCGCCCGCAGCGACGTTCCCGCCGTCGGGGAATCCGTACTCCCACGGCCACGGGGACCTGACCCACCGCCACGCGGTATCGTTCTCGGTCGCGTTCGGGGTGATCGGAGCGTAGGTCGCCTCGTACTCGGCTTTCAGCGTATCGTACTCGGCTTTCTGCTCGGCGTAGTAAGCGAGCGCCCGACGGTTTTCGGGATGTCCGTCGAGAAAGAGCTCGGTCTCTTTCAGGGCGAAGGAGAGCTCCTGCAGCCGGAGCATCATCTCCTCCCGCCGGCTGACGTTCCCGTTCGCGTAGTGCCGTCTCACGACGCGTCACCCCCTCCGCAGACCCCGGTCAGGGGCTTGTCGAGTTCGGCAAACAATGTCCCGCGGTCGAGCGCCTCCGCCGGCGTATAGGCGTCTCTCCAATACTGCCGGGGCGAGTAGACCATCGCGAGCGACTCGCGCGCCGTCCCGTCCGCGCAGGCGCACCCCGCCCCGGCGTTCTCCCCCGCCCCGTTTTCGGGCGCGAGCGTCTCGGGCGAGACCGCCTGCTCGTTCTTCTTTTTTTCAAACATGTACATTCGGTTCCGTTTCCTTTCTTTTCGGGGATAAGCAACCCCTTTTGTAGTTTATGAAAAGAACGGTGAGGGCGTTCGCGCGGGGCGCGAAGCGCAGTTATGAGTTATGAGTACGGCGGCAGGAACCCTGCCGCCGTACGTTATGATTTTGCCGTCCGTCCGGACGGCAAAAGTTATGAGCTGCGCGGGGCGCGGCGTGATGGTTACATTTTTCGAACTAACTGCGCCAGCTATTGTTGTCAGGCGGGCGGAAGCAGATGCAGAATCCCCGTTCTCGCGCCGAAGGCGTATCTACATACGCCGAGAGTAAGAGAACGGGGATAGGAAAACAACTTCAAAAAATGGAGAAAACCGCCCCGTGGGGCGGTTTTCAACCTTAAATGCATTTTGCTGTGTTGGATTTTGCACAGAGTGGAAAGCTTCAACGGACCAAGAGTCTAATCCTTTGTTTTCCGGTCTGCGCTGAAATCCGCCCGTCGTCTTACCCGACGATACCGGAGCGTTCGATGCCTTGCACAAGGTAACGCTGGCAGAAGAGGAAGACGCCCAGCAGCGGCAGAATGATCATCAAGCCGCCCGCGTTCTTGATCGCCTTGTAGTAGGGATCAGCGACCGCGATGTTGTTGATCTGCAGCGCCGGAGGCGGGGATTTGATGAGATCGGGCATCAGTCCGATGCTGCCGCTCGAGGAGAAGAACAGATTGGTGTAGAAGCTATCCGTCCACTGCCACGAGAAGGCGAACAGGAAGATGGTGATCATCATCGGGATAGAGAGCGGGAGAATGATCGTGAAGAAGGTGCGGAAGGTACCCGAACCGTCCACGTAAGCCGATTCCTCGAGTTCGTCCGGAACGCCGTGGAAGAACTGACGCATCATGAAGATATAAAGTCCGTTCTTGAAGGCAAGTCCCGTGCCGGACAGGATGACGAACGGCCAATAGGAATTGGTCAGCCGGAGCGTGTGTCCGAACATCCGTTCCAGAAGTCCCGCGGAGTTGGTCGCCTGGATCGCGAAGAAGTCGAATTCGCCGAAGTGCTGGAAGAGCGAGAGCTTCAGCGTGCTGTGCGGGATCGCCATCGTGACGATGACGAGGACCAGGACCAGCTTGTTCCCCCGGAAACGGAACTTTGCAAGTCCGTAACCGATCATACAGGTCACGAACGTCTGCAGAAGAGCCGTCAAGCCCGAGAGGACCAGCGTGTTGCGCAGGATCTTGAGATAATGCCAGTACTGCGCCAGCTTCACGTAGATATTGAACGAGATCCGGGTCGGGATCATGTTGACCTGCGTGTTGCTGAAGTCGGAGAGAGGCATAAACGAGGTCAGGATCTTTTCAAGGAAGGGGTTCAGGATGACGAAGCTGATACCGAGCAAAAGGATAAAGCGGAAGAGGTACCAGACGCGGTCGATCCAGAACGTCGAGGAGGTCAGGCGCATGATGAGGCGCTGTTTGAACGGGATCTTCCCCTCAAAGTCCATCTTGACGCCGCGCTTCGTGATGATCGCGTTGCCGGCGGGGGCGGTTCTGTTGGTTTGCTGATTATCCATTCTTTTCACCCCCCTTAGTCACGTCTCTGATAGAAGACGTACGCCGACACGATCCCGCCGAACGCAGCCACGATCGCGAAGATAATCATAAAGTAGACCCAATACTCCGCCGTAGCCAAGCTTTGGCTCTCGTTGTCGTACACCTCTCCTATGAACTTCATGACCGTATTGTTGTTGCGCGTGAAGCTGTCGATGATGGTGTAGATGCCGTTCACCAGGATCATCGGGCTGATCATCGGGAAGGTGATCTTCCAGAACGTTTCCCACGCGGACGCGCCGTCGATCCTCGCCGCCTCGTAGATGGCGGGGCTGATCGACTGCAGACCGGCAAGGAAGATCAGCATCTGGACGCCGGAGAAGGTGATGATGTCGTAAACGTGGTTGACCAGTTCTACGATCTTTTTCACCAGATCTCCGCCGATCGCCATCATGCCGAACAGTCCCTGCAGATCCATCGCCGAGACCAGTCCGTCGGTCGCGCTTTCACCCGAGCCGTCGTCGACGCCGCCCTCGCCCGCGATGCTGTTCGCCGTAAGCGATTCAAGCAGACCGGTCGAAAGGATGACGGGGACGAAGAAGATGGCGCGGAACACGGCGCGTCCGAGCATCTTCTGGTTCAGGATGACCGCGACGAAGAGCGCGAAGATAACGATCGCGGGAACCTCCCAGAGCAGCTGGCCGATACCTTGACCGAGGCGCTTCGTGAAATCCGAGTCGCCGAACATTTCGCGGTAGAACTCGAGACCGTGGGAAACGACCTCGGTGTAGGAGTAACCCTGCTGATCGAGCTTGATCTCGACAGTCATGAAACTGAAGCAGACCGAGTCGATGATGATGGGAAGATAAACGAGGATGAATCCGATAATGAAGGGGAGGACGAAGAGCCATCCCTTGCGGGCTTTCCGTTCCGCGAGCGACGCGCGCCCGAGTTTCGGAAGTTTGAGTTTGACGTTTTGAGATGTCGTCATTTTTCCTTTCGTCCTCCTTTACCGTGTTCTCGGATCGGTCGTCCCGTCTGCACGGGGATCGAGCCGGATAAAGTCGTATTTGCCGAGGGTGTAGATCTGTCCGTTGTATCTCACGTTCACGGTGAAGATACTGAAGTTGAGCAGGAAGCGGACCGTATCGGTGCCGTTCGAGTAGGTGACCAGCACGACCGAGCCGTCGCTGATGGTGTACGCGGTCTTCTTATACGCGGGATCGTCCGCCTCGGAGTCGGTCACGAAACTGTTCTTGGTCTTCGTCGCGTAACTGTCGACGCCGGAGACCGTCAGATCCATCACGCCGTCCGCGCCGTCGTATTCGACCGACGCCTTGAGCGCCTCGACCTGTTCGCGGAGCCAATCGCTCGGAGCCGCGTTGAGCTGCTCTTCCGCGTCGGCGAGGATCGCGTCGACGTTGACCGCGACCTTGATCTTCTGCCCGCTGTCGGTGGAGTAAGCGTAGTAGGGATCGGCGGGATCGATCAGTTTCTTCAGAGCGTCGGGTGCGATATCCTTATCCTCGGTGCCCGGGGCGTAGTCGCCGCGGATCGCCTCGATGACCTCGACGATCTTGTTCTTGGCTTCCTCGCCGTAGGTCCTGCCGGTGAGCATTCCCTGTCCGAGGGTCTTGATACGGGTGTTTCTCGTCGAATCGTCCCCGGCAATGCCGATGAACCAGAGGTAACGGAGCAGTTTGTTGCGCTCGGTCAGTTTGTCTTCATACTGCCTCGTCAGCAGCTGGAAGTACTCTTCCTCGAGCGTTCTGCTGTCCTCTTCCCTCTCGGCTTCCTGTGCGAGCCGTTCCGCCGTGAGGAACCGGTGATCGGAGAGCCGCCAGGTCTGGAGATCGCCGATCGCGTAGTCGAGCACGTCGTAATAGTCGATCAGGTCGTCGTGCCAGATCCGGTAGTTCGCGGAGTAGTGCTTGTAGAGTTCGTTGTAGTCCTCTTTCATCAGATCGGTGTTCTGATAAACGAGGATGACGTACATCGCGGCGCCGCTCTCGATGTCGCGCAGGAGTTCGTAGTCGGGGTTGCCCGCCTCGTTGAACACCGTGCCCGCGTACTGGAGCGCGCCGTGCATCACCATTCCGAAGAACGGGATGGTGCGCGAAACGTAGTTGTAATGGCTTCCGTCGACAGGCGCGTTCAGCAGGTAGTCGACGTACGGCAGCGTGTAGACGTTGCCGCCCTGCGCCATCACGGTGTACTTCTCGGACGCTTCCTTCATCACGTCGGCGATCATCACCTTTGCCTGTTCGCGGGTGAAGAAGTCGTCCTCGTTGAAGTTGGAGGTCAGATCCGACGCGATGTTCGCAAGCGAGATCGAAAGCGAATTGAACTTCGAGAACTTCTTGTCGAACTTCGCAAACAGCGACGACAGTTTCGACGCGGAGATCACGAATCCGAAGTAGGTCACAGACGTACGGGTGATCGTACTGTACATGCTCTTGCGGACGTAGCGGTCATCCATACTGCGGACCGAGGTCTTTCTCTTCGAGATGCTGCCGATCTTGCCCGGCATGTAGTTGTAGAGCAGATCGACGTCGGTGAACACCTCGAATCCCTCGTCCGCGTGTTCCGCGGCGTAGTTCATCAGGGCTTTGAATCCCTTCTTGCCGCCGACCTCCTTCATCCACTTGATCCGGTTCGGGTAATAGCCCTTGTAACCGTCGTTGTAGTAACCCATCAAGCGGAACTCGACGTTGGAGATGCCCGCCTCGCGGAGTTCGTTTCCGATGGTCTGAATATCCTTGAAGCCGGACAGCGGCTTGTCGACCTCGATCGGGAACGAAAGCACGCTCTCGACCGTCTTGACCGTTGCGTAGGTCTCGATGTAGAGCGGGAGACGCGCTTCGAGTTCCTCGGCGGAGAGGGCGGTCAGATCGCCTTTTCCGAAGAGGTAATCGCGGTATGCGTCCGCCATTCCGACGTAGTCCGCGCGGTACTTCCCGTTGTCGGGTCCGAGCGTCTCGTTCAGAGCGGCGTCGGTCAGCATAACGTACTTCTGGGTATAGAAGCCGGTGTACTTGAAGTCGGAGGAGATCGAAACGGTGCTTCCCTTCTTGAGACGGCTGATCGAGTAGTTATCGGTCGCACGGAAGGTGTAGGAAGCGTACGCTCCGACGTACGCGCCGCCGTCGTCAAGCTTCTTCATGTAGAGGCGCGCCAGCGACTCGCCCTCGGTGATGACGGCGAGATAACCGACGTGCTGATCGCCGAAGATCGGCTTCTTGCCGTCTTCGGACATACCGGTCTGCACGGGGTTCACCGCGCCGAAGACCGGGAGACGGATCGGCTGGCTGGAGCTGAGCGAGTCGCCTGCGTCCTTCGTCGTCAGGTTCGCGTAGGCGTAATCGTAGCTGTAGATCGGCTGGTTCAGAACGGCGCTGGACGGCATAGTGTTGTTGTAAATCAGCGCGCCGCTGCCGTCGGGGTAGAAGATGTAGCCGTCGTTTGCAGCCGAGGTATCGGTCGAGCCCGCGCCGAAGTAGCGCAGGAAGGACAGATCGGTCAGCTCGTACTTCGATTCGTCGAAGATGATCGAAGACGCGGGGATATCCACCATGAATCCGGTGTCGTCGAGCGTGTACTCGAGCGCGCAGCGGAACAGCGGGTTGTCGTAGATCAAAGGCTCGAAGCCGACCTTTTCCTCGTCCAGAAGCATCTGCGCCAGGGTGTAATCCGGGACACTGTCGGTGATGAATTTCTGGACCTTCTGGAAGTCGCGGATCGTGGTCGCCTCGCTGACGCCCTCTCCGTGCTTGAAGTCCAGCGTGCGGATCACGGGGTAGGACTCGCCCGGCTCGAGATCGTAGTCGAGGACCGAGTAGGTCTTTTTCAGCGACGCAATCTTATCGGCGTTTTCCGCCATGGGAGTGCCGTCCTCGTTGTAGTAATCGTTCAGGTCGACGTCGATTTCGTACGAGGAGGCGAAGTTACCGAAATCCTTATACACGTCGTTCAGTTTCTTCGCCGTGGTGGATTCGCCCGGCAACCGTGTGGTTTTAGATCCGGGCGTCTTCTCGGTGGTCAGCGAGGGAATCAGCACTTTGAGCTGGTCGAGCATCTCGTCCTCAAGTTCCAGAGTCGCGGCGTACACGTCGGGATTGTTGCTTTTAAGATCGTCCTTGATCTTATCTCTCGCGAGCTTGAAATCGTAACGGAACCGCGAACAGACGTTAGAGTTGCGCTTGTCTTCGTCCGCGTTTGGAACACCGAGGATACTATTGATATCCGCCAAGAAC
>JAGCYR010000183.1 GCA_017960705.1 Clostridia bacterium
GACGCGCCGACGCGCCGATCTCGAACGGGGTCAGGATCGGGGTATCGACCTCGAGGAATCCCTTCCCGTCGAGGTACGCCCGGATCTCGGCAAGGATCTTGCTGCGGCGGACGAAGGTGTCCTTGACCTCGGGGTTCATGATCAGATCGACGTACCGCTGCCGGTAGCGGAGATCGGTATTGGTCAGCCCGTGGAACTTCTCGGGCAGGGGGAGGAGGGATTTCGCGAGCAGCGTGATACCGTCGCAGTGCACCGAGATCTCCCCGGTCTGCGTCTTGAAAACGAAGCCGTGCACGCCGACGACGTCCCCGACGTCCCACTTCTTGAATGCGGTGTAGGCGTCCTCTCCGACGTCGTCGCGCTTCACGTAAAGCTGGATCTTGCCCGATCCGTCCATCAGGTGGACGAACGCCGCCTTGCCCATGACCCGGCGGCTCATCATTCTGCCGGCGATCGAGACCGGGATCCCCTGCTTCCCCGCTTCCTCGTTACGCTCGAAGCGGTCGAAATCGGATAGGATCTCGGAAGCGTGCGCCGAAACGTCGAATTTGGTGATGGTAAAGGGGTTCTTCCCCTCTGCGACCAGCGTCGCCAGCTTCTCGCGGCGAACCGCAAGCTCGCTGCCCGGATTGTTGTTTTGTACGTCTGCCATGTTGTAGTCCTTTCTCTATTCCCCTCCGTGAGGGGGAAAACCTAAAAAACGGGAATTACTGCGCGCGGGTGACCTTTTTCACCTTGAGTCCGACCTGTTCGCCGGAGGGGAGTTCCGCCACCACGCGTTCGCCCGATTTCGCGCCGATCAGAGCGCGCCCGATCGGGGACACGTCCGAGATCTTGCCCGCGAGGGGATCCGCGCCGTAGGAGTCGACGATGTGGTAGGTGATCTCCTTCTTTTTCTTCTCGTTGAAGACCACGACGACCGAGCCGACGTGGACGAGGTTGTGGTCGATCTCGCTCTCGTCGACGACGCGGGCGTTCTTGATCTTCTCCTCGAGTTCGGCGATCTGCATGGCGTTCTTCGCCTGCTCGTTCTTCGCCTCGTCGTATTCGCTGTTCTCCGAAAGGTCGCCGTAGCTGCGGGCGGTCGAGATATCCTTCTTGATGATCTCGCGCTGCGCCTTCAGTTCGTCGAGCTGCGCCTTCAATGCGTCGAGCGACGCTTGGGTGATGACCTGCTGCTTCTCCATGACTTTATCTCCTTGTTCGTGTTTTATCTATGATACTCTTTAAGGGTTGACTTTTTGGTCGAGAAATGCGAGCGCCGCCGCAAGCTGCGCGTCGTTTTCCCGCGTGCGGAGGTAGACGCTGATCCCCGCCTGTTCCTCCGGCAGTTCCACCGAAAGCGAAGGCGTGATCCCGACCCCGTCGTAGTTGACGTTGGTCGGCGGACTGTACCGCGCGACGGTCAGTTTGAGATAGCTGTCCGCGCCGACCGTGTAGGTGGTCTGCACGGTCCCTTTCCCGTAGGTCAGGGTCCCCACGACCGTCACGTCAAGCGGCGTCACCCCGATCTCCGCGGCGAACGCGGGGTCGGCGTAGTCGCGGAGCGCCGCGGTGAAGAGTTCCGCCGCAGATGCGGTCCCGCCGTTCACCAAAACCGCGACCGGAAGATCCGGGGACAGCTCGTGCCCGCCCTCGCGGTAGAGCGTGGAGGACCCGCCGTTTTTCAGGTGTCCGTCCTCCGCGGAAATGACGTAGTCCGAGAGCGACTCGGAGCGGTAGTCGACGTAGGCGATCACGCCGTCCGGGAGCAGATACGCGAGCACCATCCCGACCGACGAGAGAAGCCCGCCGCCGTTTGAGCGAAGGTCGAAGATCAGTCCGTCGATCCCCTCGTCCTCCAGAGCCGAGACCGCCGCCTCGAGCTGTTCGTAGGTGTGTCCGTCAAAGCCGGTGATATGGACGTAGCCGATCTTGCTCCCGCCGTAATTTTCGATCCGGGAGATCACGGTCTGTTTGGTCACTTCCGCCCGCGTCACGGTGGCGTTCATCGGCTCGCCCGCGCGCACGAACGAGACGCTGACGGTGGTCCCCGCCTCCCCGACGATCGCGTTGAACGCCTCGTCGTAGCCGTCCGTAAAGGGTTTGCCGTCGATCGCGGTCAGAACGTCGCCGCCGATCAGCCCCGCGTCCTCCGCGGGAGATCCCGCGTGGACCAGAACGACCTCCGCGTTTCCGTCCGCGGTCTTCTGGAGCGTGACGCCGATCCCGACGAAGTTGCCCGACAGATCCGACGAATACGAAGCGTATTCAAGGTCGGTGAAGAAGGTACCGTAGCGGTCGCCCATCGCGGTAATCGCCGCCTCGACCATGGTCTCGGTCAGAGCCGTCCGGTCGGGCAGATCGAAGATCGAGTTCGCGTCGAGCAGTCCGAGCGCCGCTTCGAGCAGTCCCGGATCGTACTTATCCGACCGCCGCACGTAGTTGTTGCGGTAATCCTCGATCTCGGAGGAATAGTAGCCCGAGAGCGAGAAGAAGGTCGCAAGGAACACGACGATCCCGGTCAGAAGACAGGCGAGCAGCGTAACGAGGAGCGGTCGGGACGGGGTCCCCTTTTTGGATTCGGGGGACTTAAAATCGTCCTGCCGGTTCATTCACTCACCATCCGTTCCGTGATCGAATTGATCGCCGCCGTCATCTGCACGTCCTCCTCGTCGGTGAGCGCCCAGATGGACTTTTTCCGCGCCTCCTCGGAGAGTTCGACCGGGATATCCGGCGTGATCCCCGTCCCCTCGTAGTTCGGGGAGTAGGGCGGATTGTAGTGCGCGAAGGAAATGGTGGTCGCGCAACCCGCGCCCAGCCGGACCTGGGTCTGCATGGTCCCCTTTCCGTAGGTCACGGTCCCGACGATCTTCACGTCGAGCAGCCCCTCTCTCGCGTAGTCCTGCATCGCGCAGGTGAAGAGCTCGCCCGCCGACGCGGTGTGTTGGTTGCAGAGGACCGCGATCGGAAGATCCGAGGGCAGCTTATGGTCGACGGCGGATTTGTCGTAACTTGCACTGTTCGCCACGTCGTACTCGACCGTTCCGTCGTAGTATTCGTAGTTGGCGAGCGGCGTTCCGTTCGGCACCAGATAGTCGAGCACCGTCAGAATCGAGGAAAGTAGCCCGCCGGGGTTGTTCCTCAGATCGAAGATCAGGGCGTCGACCCCCTCTGCGAGAAGCCCGTCGAGCGCGGCTTTGAACTGCGGCGCCGTGGTCTCGTTGAACTCGGTGATCTGGACGAGCCCGATCTTCGGGGATCCTTGCAAAACCGACGCCGACGCCGTGACCTGCACGACCGTGCGGCGGATCATGGTGCGGGTGTAGGATTCTCCGTTCCGCGCGAAGGTGACCGTCACTTCGGTATTCTCCTCGCCGCGGATGCGGTTGACCAGCTCGGCAAACGAAATGGTCGAAGTCGAAGCGTCCCCTACCGCCTCGATGGTGTCGCCCGGGAGCACCCCCGCCTCGTACGCGGGCGTGTCGGGAAAGACGGCGGTGACCGTGACGATACGCGCCACCGCGTCGTTTGTGACCTGGACCCCGATGCCGACGTAGTTGCCGGTCATATCCGACGTGTATTCGGCGTACGCCTCGGGGTTCATATAGTAGGCGTACTTATCCCCCGCGGCGGCAAGATAGCTCTCGCAGAGAAGGTCGGTTACTTCGCTTTGGTCGGTCTCGTCGATCAGCTCGCGGTATTCGGCGTAGAACTCCGCGATCGCCGCGGCAAGCTCCGCGTCGGTCGAAAGATCGCCGATGAAGTAGTGCGAATAGTAGTAGTGGATATTCTCGACGACCGTCTGGTTGAACGCGGGGATCGCCTCGTTTGCAAGCAGCAGCGAGACAAGCTCGGACGGCTCCTTTTCCGCGCTCCCCGTGGTCTGTGCCGCCGTCCCGGTCTCCCCCGTGTCGGCGGGGCGCAAAGCGAACGCCGTACAGCCCGAAAAGGCGAAGATCAAAGTCAAAATCAAAAGCAGTACGGCTATCAGCCGAACGCGTTTTCCGTCGCGTCTCATCGATCTGTCTCCTTCCTTTAATCAAACGGAGCCCCGCCGCCCGTTGACGGACGTCGGGGTGATTCTCCATAGTGCCGCGGACGCGGATCAGAACTTGGTCGGTTTGCTGGTCAGGTACTTCTTGACCATCAGCGCCACCTTGAAGGTGACGGCGTGCTCGAACTCGCGGAGGTCGAGACCGGTCAGCTTCCGGATCTTCTCAAGCCGGTAGACCAGCGTGTTGCGGTGGACGAACAGTTTGCGCGAGGTCTCGGACACGTTCAGGTTGTTCTCGAAGAAGCTCTGGACGGTCATCAGCGTCTCGCGGTCGAGCGAATCGAGCGACCCGCGCTTGAACACCTCGTCGAGGAAGATCTCGCAGAGGGTGGTCGGGAGCTGATAGATCAGACGGCCGATGCCGAGGTTCTCGTAGCTGACGATATTCTTCTCGGTGTCGAAGACCTTGCCGACCTCGAGCGAGATCCGCGCTTCCTTGTAGGCGCGGGCAAGATCCTTGAGCCCGTCGACGACCGAACTGATGCCGATGCTGACCTTCGTGAAGAACTCGGCGTTCAGGGTCTCCGCGATCCCGGCGGCAAGCTCCTCGATCTCGCGGATGTCGGTCCCCTCCTCGACTTCCTTCACCAGAACGACGTCGGATTCGCCGATATTGATGACGTAGTCGCGGCTCTTGTCCGGGAACATCCCGGCGACCATATCGTAAGGAAGCACGTCGGTCCAGCCGAAGAACTTGATGATCAGAACGACCCGGTGATCTTCGCCCGAAAAGTGCAGTTCCTTGCTCTTGATGTAGATGTCGCTCGGCAGGATGTTGTCGAGCATGATGTTCTTGATGAACGAACCCTTGTCGTATTTCTCGTCGTAGAGACCCTTGATGTTCCCGAGCGAGACCGACAGCATCGCCGCGTAGCGGCCCGCCTCGGCGTCCTCGCCGGCGACGAAAACGATCCCCTCGTTCTTGCCTCCGACCGAAATGAAACGGTAGGTGAACCCGTCGATCGCCGCCGCGTCGGTCGCGAAGGAAAGCTCCTCGCGGATACCCTGGCGGGATTCGCCGATCAGACGCGGATCGCTGCAGGCGACGATCACGCCCGCCTCGTCGATGATGCCGACGGTGCGGTCGATCGCATCCTTCATCTGGTGGATCACACCCTGATACAAACGGTTGGACATATTCGTTCCCCCTTTGCGTGTGTCTGTGTTGGTTAGTCTGACTTATATTTTACATCTTATTTTGTCAAATATCAATAGTCTATCGTAAAAAAGTCACAAAAAAACAAAAATTATTTCAGCAATGTGACGAGAGCCCGATCAAAGCTCGTAGCGGAACGCAAGACAGGAGAGCGCGAAAAGGGGCGCGGTCTCGCAGCGCAGGATGCGTTTTCCGAGCCCGGCGAGCAAAAACCCCGCCGCCTTTGCCGCCTCGGCTTCGCCCTCGGAGAAACCGCCCTCCGACCCCACGACGACCGAAACGCACTTCGGCAATACGTCGGGGAGCAGCGCGGGCAGGGGGCGCGTCCCCTCTCCTTCGTAGCAGAAAAGGGGCAGATCGGCTTTGCTCGCCTCGTCCAGCATCTCCTTGAAGGAGAGCGGGGGCGTGACGGTCGGGATCGCGCCGCGGCGGCACTGTTTCGCCGCTTCCTC
>JAGCYR010000184.1 GCA_017960705.1 Clostridia bacterium
CACTTTGTAGGTCACCTTCACGTCGAGGTTCCCCGGATACCCCTCTTCCATATCGTCGGCGTGAAGGGTCAGAGTCAGCGACGCGTCGTCCGCCGCCGCGACCCCCCAGACCTTCCGGTCAAAGCCGATCACCCCGCCGTGCAGATGGTTGTTCCCGTTGTTCTGCGCCAGCTTGTATTCGATCCCGTTCAGGGTGAAGCGCCCCTTCGCGATCCGGTTGCCGTAGCGCCCGATCAGAGCCCCCTGATGCGAGTGATCCTCGAAATAGTCCTCCAGCGTCGGGAACCCGAGCACCACGTCGATCCCGTCGACGACGAAGCGCGTGATCGCCCCGCCGAAGGTGATGACCGATACCTCCGCCCCCTCGCTTTTCAGCGTGTATTCCTCGATCGGCGTCCCGCTCGGCAAAACGCCGAAAACCCGTTTGTTCATAGTCCGTCGTTCCTTTCAACCTTTGATGACACCATTATACTCCCCCCGCCGTCAAAAGTAAAGACCCAACGGCAAAAATTGCGGCGTTTCGTACCGCAATTTTTGCCGTCCTCAATACGTTCGTTTTCCGTTTCGTTGACGCCCGTCTTGCTTTACTCCACCCACACGATTCGGTCAGGCTTACGCTCTGCGGCGGCGGGAAGCGGGCAGTCGGCGTATCCGACGGCAAGGTGTCCGACCCCCTCCCATTCGCCCGTGATGCCGAGATCGGCGAGCCATTTCTTGAAATCGTTGGTCTCAAACTCCTCTTTGGCGCGGTGAATCCAGATGCTCCCGAGTCCGAGCGCGTGGGCGGCGAGCATCATATTGCCCATCACCAGACTTCCGTCGTAGATACCTGTGCGGCAGGATTTGTCGAACAGAACGACGAGGATCGCCGGCGCGTTGTAGAAGGGATCGAAACCCTTGTCCCAGCCGCCGATCTCGCGGTTCGCCCCGACGAACGTCTCACGCGTCGCGGGATCGGTCACGACGATCGTTTTGGTCGCCTGTCGTCCCATACCGCTCGCGGCGTAGACGCCGGCTTCGGCGATCTCTGCAAGCAGTTTTTTGTCGGGCATTTCGGACTTGAATTTCCGCACGCTCCGTCGCTCTCTGATATTCCGCAGTACTTCGTTCATTCGTTTTCTCCTTTTCAATAGGTTAATGTTTTCAATCAGAAAAAGCACGCGTGTGCGTGCTTTTTCTCAAACGGTCGAAAACGGGTTGTCAATAGTTGTCCGCGCTCACTTCGAAATACGCCTGCGGATGCGCGCAAACGGGGCAGACCTCGGGGGCTTTTTCGCCGACCGCGATATGTCCGCAGTTCCGGCACTCCCAGACCTTCACGCTGCTCTTCTTGAACACTTCCTGCGCCTCGACGTTTTTCAGCAGGGCGCGGTAGCGTTCCTCGTGCCGACGTTCGATCGCCGCAACGCCGCGGAATTTGGCGGCGAGCTCAGGGAACCCCTCGGCTTCGGCGGTCTTGGCGAATCCCTCGTACATATCGGTCCACTCGTAGTTTTCGCCGTCCGCGGCGGCGCCGAGGTTCTCTGCGGTGTCCCCGATCCCGTTCAGCTCCTTGAACCAGAGCTTCGCGTGTTCCTTCTCGTTGTCCGCGGTCAGAAGAAACAAAGCGGCGATCTGCTCAAAGCCCTCTTTTTTCGCCTTCGACGCGAAATAGGTGTACTTGTTCCGCGCCATCGATTCGCCGGCAAACGCGGCTTCCAGATTCTTTTCGGTTTGCGTACCTTCGTACTTGTTCTTGCTCATATCCGTTTCTCCTTTTCATTTTCCGGGACGATCCCTTATATCCATATTATCATAAATACCTCATTCTGTCAACAATGAACAATGCGCGTAGCGAAATTCACGGCGCTTGCGGCAATTCATACTCACAGGGTGTTGCACTTGATAGTATCATTCACCTTCATCCGTTCTTTGCCTTCCCCTCGAGGGTTAGCGACACCAAAACTATCCGGCGGAGAGTTTTGGAGAAGCGGTGTCACCCAAAGAACCCGTTTGAAGAAGCGAACCTGCGAGCGACACGCAAACGGGATTCGACGGTGACTGAATAAGGTGGCGCTTGCGCCGGATGAGGTGGTCTCCAGTAGTCGAACAGGGACTCTCGACGAAGAAGCCGGTCCCGCCTCATTTGTCTCGCTTCGCTCAAACTCTCCCCCCAAAGGGGAAGAGTTGGAACGCCGCAACGGGTGGTTTTCGTTGCCTTTGCCCCCCATTTTTTGTTTTGCAAGTTCCGACCTCCAATCTTGCAAATTCTTGCATATTATGCGTGATTTGTCTATTATACATGTCATTTTTGCAAGTTTGAAAATCTTTTGCCCAAAATGCAATTTTTTTGCGGATTTTCCTTGCTTTTTCCGGGCATTTTCTATATAATTGATAGCAAGAGGAAACCGTCCTCCGCGGAAGAACGAAGGTTCGGTTCCTCAAAAGCCGCATAATGGAAAAGAGAGGAGAAATCACCCATGAACCACGCAACCACCCGTACGAAAGCGGTATCGCTGCTCCTGGTTTTGGCGATGCTGACCGTCCTTGTCGCGGCGTTCGTTCCGTTCGTTTCGACGGCGACGGAAGAAGAGTTTCAGGATTTCAGTTACCAGACTCCGAACGACTACGACATGATCGATGCGACCACGACCCTGCGTTTCCTCTGCTCCGTTCCGGCGGGCAAGGTGGCGGGCTATTCCGCCGCAGGTTTCGTTATGTCCAAGACCGTTTCGAATCCGACGGTCGGCGGCGACGGCTGCTCGACCGCTTCGACCTCCACCGTGTACCGTGCCGTTACGGCGGACGGCGATACGGTTAAAGCTCCCGACGGGCGTTTCTGGGTCGCCGTGAAGCTGACCAACATCCCCCGGTCCTACTTTGACGGCACGATCTACGTCCGCGCGTACGTCACCGACGGGGAAGGCACCCGCTACTCCGACGCCAAAGTGATCACCGTCTGGGGCGCGAACGCGATCGAGTACCACTCGAACTGGGATCTCGAGACCCGGAACGCAAGCGAGTATTCGATCCAGAACCCGGACTATCCGGCGAACAACGACTACAAGACCTTCGGGATCAAGAAATCCGTGAAAAGTCTGTGGACGGGCGACGTCCGCTATTTCCCGAAGGACAACAACGAGTACGCCGGAAACGACCTGCTGATCGAGTTCAGTTTCCTCTACAACGACACGATGTCGAACGCGAGCGACGGCACGCTGACCGTGATGTACATCGAGAACAACAACGTCTTCAATATCAACCTGAAGACCGGTTTGATCTCCAACAATGAAAGATCCGGCGACGACGTCCTCTACAAGGCGGACGATTCGGGGAATATCCCGATCGGCGGCTACGGCTGGCACCGCTTCGGCGTCCGCATCCATCAGAACGCGATCAACGCTAACGGCGTCGAGGATTATCAGATCATCGCCACCGCCTACCTTGACGGCGAGAAGATCCTTGAGGTCGACAAGACCGCGTACGCCAAGACCAAGACCGGCGGTTACACCGGCAAACTCTACGAGCTGATCCCCTACACCAACCGGAATATCTACGACACCGTGTCGAAGAACTGCGACGCTTACGTAATGATCGAAAAGATCTATAAGTCATCCGCGAACGCCGGCTATCTCGTTCTGCAGGATCTCTCGTTCTCCTGCGGGCAGACCTTCAAGCAGCAGGTCGCCAAGGTCGCGGATCCCGTCGCGCAGACCTACAAGACCTCCGACGGAAACACCCTCACGGCGAAGGTCTACTTTACCGCCGCCGAGGCGCACGAACACGTTTGGGACGGCGACTATACCATCACCAAACCGGCGACCCTGCTCGAAAACGGTTGGAAATCC
>JAGCYR010000185.1 GCA_017960705.1 Clostridia bacterium
CATTATTTTTAATAACCGTATTATTTTACAATGAACGACCGGTATTGTCCACCAATTTGCCGTAAAAAAGATGAAAAGAAGAAAAAAGGGCGCCTTTTCTCGGTCTTTTCACAGCAGACGGGGGAGAAAATCGAGGTAGTCCGCCGAAATGAAGCGAAGCGAGATCGCCTCGAATTCGGAGACCGACGGGACGGTGTAGATCCCGTGGATATGCCCGAAACAGCATTCGGTCACGCCGTATTCGTGAAGACGATCGACGATCGGGCGGCAGATCTGGTCTCCCCAGACCGGGGGACAGTGGAAGAACGCGACGGTCTTTGCCCCCGGACGCTCGTCCGAGAGTTTTTTCGCCGCGTCGAGCGAGAGTTTCAGGCGGGTCGCCTCCCGGTTGACCAGCTTCTCGAAATCGCCGTGCGCTCCCTCGTCGTCCTCGCTGAACCAGCCCCGCGTGCCGCAGACGATCCGCCCGCTCTCGTAAAACGCGTTGTTGTGAAGGAACCGGATATCGTCGAACCCGAGCGAGGCGAGGTAGGCGTTCATTTTGGTCTCGGTCGACCACCAGAAATCGTGGTTGCCCTTGCCGAGGATCTTTTTGCCGGGCAGGGAATGAAGGAAGGTAAAATCCGATTCGGTCCCGGCAAGCGAGATCGACCAGGAGACGTCGCCGGGGATCACGACGGTATCGCCCTCGGAGACGACGGCGCGCCAGTTCTTTTCCAGCCGTTCGGTGTAGCCCGCCCACTTTTTCCCGAATACCTCCATCGACTTGTCGGTATCGGCTGCGGTGGACAGATGCAGATCCGAGATCGCGAAAAGCGCCAAATCCCTTCACCTCCCTTCGGCAAAATGGTATAAATCTCCCGTTGCGCGGGAATACTCTCCCCGGCGAACAGCCGGAAAAGGAGAAGAAAATGAAAAACGACGAAACCAAAGCGTGCAGCTCTTCCTGCGGGAAGATCAAGGGGATCACCTGCGACGTGAAGAGCTGCGAGTTTAACGACGGGGAAAACGAGTGCACCGCGGGTCATATCTCCGTGGGACCCTGCGACGCCTCCTGCTCGGACGAAACCATCTGCGCGACCTTCCGTCCGAAGACCGAGGGCTGATCAGACCCCGGCGAACTCCAGCACCCGCGCGGGCATTTCTTCGGGGGCGACCGATCCGGTAAAGCGGACGGTGCGCTCCCCGATCCCCTGCAGCGGGACGGGGATGGGGGTCGAGGTCAAAGCCGACAGCTCGCGGAGCGCCGAGAGGTCGTTCTGCGGCTCTTTCCCGGTCAGACTGCGGAAGACGTTGGCGGCGAACTTGTACGGGCTCGCGGTCGAGGCGAGCAGGATCTTCTGCGCCCTTCCGCGGGCGCCCCGGTCCGCGCGGATCGCGGCGTAGCCGACTGCGGTGTGCGGGTCCGCGAGATACCCGGCGTCCCACGCGTACTTAATGGCTTCCGCGGTCTTGTCCTCGTCCGCCGAATAGCCGACGAAATCCTCGCGCAGAGAGGACAGCTCCTCGTGGGTCAGGGCGTATCTGCCCGTCGCGTTCAGCTGCTCCATCAGCGCCTTGCATCTCCTTGCGCCGAACTTGACGAAAAGGAGCCGCTCGAGGTTGCTCGAGATCAGGATATCCATCGACGGCGACATCGTGGTATGGAAGCTCCGGTTGCGGTCGTAGACGCCGCAGGCGAAGAATTCGGTCAGAACGTCGTTCCGGTTGGACGCGCAGATCAGCCGCCCGAACGGAACGCCCATTTTTTTCGCCAGATACGCGGCGAAGATGTTGCCGAAGTTGCCGGTCGGGACGGTCACGTCGACGATATCGCCCATCCCGATCCGGGAGGAGGCGACCATATCGCAGTACGCCGAGACGTAGTAGGCGATCTGCGGCGCGAGCCGTCCCCAGTTGATCGAGTTCGCGCTCGAGAGGATAACGCCCGACTGCCCGAGCTTTTCGCGGATCGCCTTGTCCGAGAAGATGCGCTTCACGCCGGTCTGCGCGTCGTCGAAATTGCCGCGGATGGCGGTCACGTTGACGTTGTTTCCGGTCTGGGTCGCCATCTGCAGCTTCTGCACCCGGCTGACCCCGTCGACGGGGTAGAAGACCTGGATCTTGGTCTGGCGCACGTCGCGGTAGCCCTCCAGCGCCGCTTTCCCCGTGTCGCCCGACGTGGCGACGAGGATCAGGGCGGTCTTCATCTCTCCCGTCTTGCGGAGCGCGCGGGAGAGCAGGCGCGGCATGATCTGGAGCGCCATGTCCTTGAACGCGCAGGTCGGACCGTGCCAGAGTTCGAGGGCGACGGTGGTCCCGTCGATATCCGAGAGCGGAGCGGCTCCGCCGGGGAAGCGTTCCTCGCCGTACGCCTCGCGGCAGTCGGAGAGCAGCTCTTCCTCGCTGTAATCGGTCAAAAATTTGCCGAGGATCCGCGCGGCGCGTTCGGGGTAGGGGAGCCCTGCCATCTCTTCAAGCTCGTCCTGCGAGATCGCGGGGATCTCTCCGGGCATGTAGAGCCCTCCGTCGGGGGCAAGCCCGCGTTTGATGGCTTCGGCGCTCTGAACGAACGGACCGGTGGCGGAACGGGTGCTGGAGTAAAGCATTTTTCTATCCTTTCGTATGGGGAAAATCAAAATCGTGTGAAAAAGCGGTCGGCGTTACGGGAAAAGACCGCGTCGATCCCGGCGTCGGGCAGCCCTGCTTGGGCGAGCGCGGCGGCGAGCGCGGGAAGATCGTCCGACGATTTAAGCCCGTCGGGGAGCAGGTCGGTCCCGTCGAAGTCGGAGCCCAGAGCGATCGCTTGGGGGATCAGACGGAAACCGTACAGGATATGCGAAACGGCGTCGCGAAGCGTCGCTGTGCCGGTTCTCGACAGGTGCGGGGCGTGAAAGGTGATCCCGACCAGCCCTCCGAGCTTCGCGATCCGTTCGGCGGCTTCGTCGGTCAGGTTGCGCCCGTGCGGGCAAACGGCGTCGAATCCGACGTGCGAGGCGATCACGGGTCTGTTCCTTCGCTCACCCAAAGAGATCATCCCGTCGGCCGCCTTCCGCGAGGCGTGCGAAACGTCGGGGATCAGCCCGATATCAAAACAGCGTTCGATTGCCTGTTTTCCGAAGTCGGTCAGCCCTTTATCCGTGTCCCACGCGCCTCCGAGCAGATTGTCGCCCCGCCAAAAGGGCGCGACGGAGATCACCCCGGCGCCGGCGAGCTCGTCGAGCGCGGACAGGTCGTTCCCGATCAGCCGCAGATCTTCGACCGAGAGCGGGACCCTGTCGAGCGGTATCCCGGCGTCCCTGCATTTTCGACGGAACGAAGCCGCGATCCGTACAAAGTCCCCCCGGCACTCCCCGTCGTTTCGTCCCGTCCGGCACCAGACCGCCGAGAGCACGCGAAAACCGCCTTGACCCGAAAGGGAAGGCAGTCGGAGCGAGAGCGCGGGGGAGGCGAGGGGCAGGTCGTTTTCGTAGGTTTTGAGGGGGGTATCTGCGTGGAGCAGGGTCAAACGCCGCGGGAAGGGTCTCTTTTTATCCATCGTTCGCCTCCGCTTTTTTTGGTACTCTTATGCGGAGACGGGCGGGATTATGCGGTGAACGCCGCCTTGACGTGTTCGATCCGGATCACCCGGTCGCGGTCGGTTCGCGGGTCGAGGTAGACCTCGATCACGTCGAATCGGATCGAACAATCCGGCGTCGGGCGCTGCGCCAGCCGGATCTTCGCCGCGCGGACGATATGCTCCTGCTTGTCGCGGGTGACGGCGGCGGCGGGACGGGTCAGACGGTCGGCGGAATCGGGCTCGAGGCGCCGGGTCTTCACTTCGACAAAGACCAGCGTTTTGCCCTTTTTCGCGATGATATCGATCTCTGCGCCCCCCGCCCGAAAGTTGCGGTCGAGGATGCGGTAGAACCGAAAACGGAGGTATCTGACGGCAGCTCTCTCGCCGAGGTCGCCGCGGGCGCGTTTTTCGGTCTTGTTCACTTGTTTTGCTCCTCCGAGAGAAACTTCAGAAACGAGCGGCGGTGCAAAGGACACGGACCCAGCCGGCGGAGGGCGTCCATATGGTCCTTCGTCCCGTAGCCTTTATGCTTTGCGAACCCGTATTCCGGGTATTCGCGGTCGTTTTCAAGACAGATGCGGTCACGGGTCACTTTCGCGAGAATGCTCGCCGCCGCGATCGAGACCGAGAGGGCGTCGCCCGAGATCACGGTCTTGTGCGGCAGATCGAACCCGCGGGCGCAGTTCCCGTCGATCAGGGCGAAATCGGCTTTCACCGGCAGCCCCTCGATCGCGCGGTGCATCGCCAGCATGGTCGCGTTCAGGATGTTCAGCTCGTCGATCTCTTCGGGAGACGCCGTTCCGACGGCGTAGGCGACGGCGACCTCGCGCACCGTATCGAACAGGCGGTCGCGCTGTTTCGGGGTCAGTTTCTTCGAGTCGTTCAGCCCCGGGATCTCGCACCCCGCGGGGAGGATGCAGGCGGCGGCGACCACGGGACCCGAGAGCGGACCTCTGCCCGCCTCGTCCACGCCGCAGATCAGTTTATAGCCCGCTTCGCGCAGCGCGTCTTCAAGCTGTTCGTCGGGGGTGGTTTTCTTCAACATACGCCGCAGTCTCCCTTTTCGGTCCGTCCGGAGGGCTTTTCGAGCGAGATCCGTCCTATGACGGCGGAGCGGAACTCGTCGAGCAGCGTTTCCGCCGTCCTCCGCATATTGACCTCGCCCCCGGAGACGAGGAATCCGCGTTTCCGCCCGACCATCTCCAAAAGGTCGTAGCCGTCGCGCCCCTCGACCTCTTCTTCGGAGAGCTTGTAGCGCGATAAGAACAGAGCGGGGCAGAGGGCGGTCAGTTTTTCACACAGGGTCATCGCGAGGGTCTCCACGTCGAGGATCCCGTCGCGGATCGCTCCGGTCAGAGCGAGGTTCTCGCCCACCGATTTCTCGTCGAATTTCGGCCAGAGAACGCCCGGCGTATCGAGCAGCGAGAGCCCGATCGAGGTCGTGACCCACTGTTTCGACGTGGTGACGCCCGGACGGTTCTCGACCTTGGCGCGTTTGCCCCCGGCGAGCCGGTTGATGAGCGAGGATTTGCCGACGTTCGGGATCCCGACGATCATCGCCGAGAGCCGACGTCCCGCCATCCCCTTCGCCTCGTTGCGGGCGATCTTATCCGCGAGGATTCTGCGCACGGCGTCGCCGATCTTCGCGATCCCGTCGCCCGTCGCGCAGTCGATGAGCAGCGCCTCGTTTTCGGTCTTCGCGTAATACGAGATCCACGCGTCGTTTACCGCGGGATCGGCGAGCGACGCCTTGTTCAGCAGCGTCAGTTTCGGTTTTCCGGCGGTCAGTTTCAGTATTTCGGGGTTCTTGGAGCTACGGGGGATCCGCGCGTCGAGCAGTTCCAGAACGATATCCACCTGCGAAAGACATTCGGCGATCAGCCGCCGGGTCTTCGCCATGTGACCGGGGAACCATTGGATCGGGTCAAGCGCCATTTCGTTTTCCGTCCGGGTCCTCCCGGCGTCCTTTCTTTGAATTGAGATTACTTGCGTCCGAGCGAGAACCGCACGACCCCGAGGACCGAGCGGAGATCCACTGCCCCGACGGCTATATCGTTTGCGCGGTCGTCGGAGAGGACGAACGCGCACCCCGCGGGGACGGTCGTTTCGGGCATATCCGCGCCTGCCGAGGAGTTGAGATAGGGCTCGTCCTGCGCCAGCCCGTTCACGTAGAGCGTTCCGTCCTTGATCTCGACGGTATCGCCTTCCTGCGCGACCACCCGCCGGACGTAGATCTCGTCCGACGCGCCGTCGGGATCGGTAAACGCCGCGATCTCACCGCGTTCGGGCGTGCCCCATTCGCGGGTGACGAACACGATGCTCCCCTTGGGATAGGTCGGGGACATGGCGGAAGTGCGGATCTTCACCGGGCGGATCAGAAAATAGAGCGTTCCGAGCATCAGAAGCAGCGAGATCGTGATCACGGCGACGAAGATCTGCAGACGGACCAAGCGTCTGACGTTCTGCGGTTTGGACTCCTTCGCGTCGATGGGACGGAAGGAGAGGACGGGCTCGTCTCTGTATTGCATAAGTCGGCGCCTCCTTCAACGGTTTTTAGGGAGAAAGGGAAGTGCTTCGTTTATTCGATCTCTCCGATCGCGGAGACCGGCCAGACGCGGCAGACCACTTTGCCGAGGATGGATCGCACGTCGACCATCCCGACGTCGTCGAAGCGGCTGTCGTGGGATTGCGTGCGGTTGTCGCCGAGGACGAAGACGTAGCCCGCGGGTACGGTGGTCTCGGGGTAATCGCTTTTACCTTTGCTGAGAGAGAGGTATTCTTCGGACTGCGCCAGCCCGTCGACCAGCACCACGCCCGAGCGGATCTCAACGGTCTGTCCCGCGACGGCGATCACCCGCTTGATGAAGGGAGTGGAGCGGTCCGCGACGTTCAGGGGAACGAACACGATCACGTCGCCGTTTTGGGGCTCGTAGTTGACGTCGGAGATCAGAAGGTGCTGTCCGTTCAGCAGGGTATTGTTCATCGAGCCGCCCTGCACCAGCGTATGCCGGACGAAGAAGGTCGAGATCAAAAGGACGGCGACGACGGTCAGGACCAGCATCTCGACAAAGTCGAAAAGACGGCTCATCCCGCTGATCCGCTTCATCTCGGCGGCGTCCACGCCTTCGGGGAGTATCGGCTCGTCAAGCGAATCCTCCGTCGCGTCGGGCAGTCGGTTCAGTTCGTCTTGCATTTTGATCCTTCTTTCTGTTGGTTCCGGGTTCGGTTACGCGCACACAGGAGGCGCGCGCACATATTATTTCATTTTATTATACCATACTTTTCTCCCCGAATCAACTGTTTTTCCGAAATCCGCGTCTTTTTTTTCGTTCGCTCCCGTCTTGCATACCGCGTGGAAAAATGGTATAATGGAAACGAAGAAAAAAGCGCGGAAAGGGGGGATCGGAATGGACGGGGAACGCGCCTATATCTGCATTGATCTGAAGTCGTTTTTCGCCTCGGTCGAGTGCGTGGAGCGCGGGCTGGATCCCATGACCGCGCGGCTGGTCGTCGCCGATCCCGAGCGCAAGAGCGGGACCATCTGTCTCGCCGTCACCCCCGGGATGAAGGCGCTCGGGGTGCGCAACCGCTGCCGGGTCTACGAGATCCCGAAGGGGCTGGAGTATATCACCGCGCCGCCCCGTATGCGGCTGTATCTTGAATACTCCGCGAAGATCTATTCGATCTACCTCGACTATTTCTCGAAGGACGATATCCACGTCTATTCGGTCGACGAGGTATTCATCGACGTCACCCCCTACCTCAAAACCTACAAAAAGACCCCGCTCGAGCTCGCCCGTTTCCTCATCTCCGAGGTCAGAGCGCGGAGCGGGATCCCCGCGGCGGCGGGGGTCGGCTCCAATCTGTACCTGTGCAAGATCGCGATGGATATTATGGCGAAGCGCTCGCCCGATTTCGTAGCGGAACTGAACGAGACCACCTACCGCGAGAAGCTCTGGCGCCACGTCCCCCTGACCGACTTCTGGCGGGTCGGACCCGGCACGGCGGAGCGGCTCGAGAAGCTCGGCGTCCGCACGATGGAGGGGATCACGAAACTGCCCGAGGACCTGCTCTATAAGGTTTTCGGGGTGGACGCGGAACTCTTGATCGACCACGCGTGGGGGCGCGAGCCGACCACGATCGCGGATATCAAAGCGTACGTGCCCAAATCCCGCAGTATCACGTCGGGACAGGTCCTGATGCGCGACTATAACGAGGACGAGACGGAGATCGTTCTGCGCGAGATGGTCGACCTGCTTTCTCTGGATCTTCTCGACCGCGGGTGCGTAACCCCCCGCCTATCTCTTTGGATCCGGTACTCCTCGAAGGAGGGAAGACCACCCTCCCACGGCGGCGTGAAGATCGATCCCCCGAGTGAATCCGAGCTCGAACTGATCCCCGCGGCGCTCAAACTTTTCCGCCGGATCGTCGTCCCCGGGGTCCCCATCCGGGGGATCAATATCTCCTTCGACGACATCTTTTGCCCCGCGTTCCGGCAGGCGAATTTCTTTGGTGACGACGACGCCGGCGAGCGCCATCGCCGCCTGCGCAAGACCGTCTCGGAGCTCCGCCACCGCTTCGGCGGCAACGCGATCCTGAAAGGCACCGACTTTGAAGAAGGCGCGACCACCCGCGAGCGCAATAACCAAATCGGCGGTCATAAGGCATAATGCGCGCAGCGCAATTCACGGCGCGCAGCGCCAATTCATGCGGGCTTGCCCGCAATTCACGACGGCTTGCCGTCAATTCTTTCGTTTCCCCCGTTCCCCCCGTTCCCTCATTGGCGCTTGCGCCACATCATTTGACCGCCTGCGGTCAACATCATTGACGAAGTCACATCATTGTTGCGTAGCAACACATCATTGCGCGCAGCGCATAAAAAGTAAAGGAGAACGCAAATGGAAGAGACCATCCGCACAGTTTCCGGGCAGATCATCGGCTATATCAAGACGCTTTCCAACGGCGACAAGGAGGTACGCAACTTCACGGGACAGATCCTCGGCTACTATCGGAAGAGCCGGGACGTCACCACCAACTTTACGGGGCAGATCCTCTTCCGCGGGGATATGTCCGCCGCCCTGCTCGTCGTCCGCTTCTGACCCGAAAACGAAAGAACGCACCCCTCGCGGGGTGCGTTCTTTGATTGATAGGGAAGAGATTATTCGACAACCGCTTTGTACCAGATCTTCGCGGGAACAACGAGGTCGTCGGTCAGATCGTCCGCGGTCCCCTTGTCGTCAAGCGTGAAGGTCGCGTCTTCGGGGGTGGCGTTCTGCTCGATCTTCTGTACGAAGTCCTGACCGCAGGAAATGGTCATATCGCAGAAGACGACGTAAGCGCCGTTGTCGGCGGATACGGATTTGCCAAAGAAATCCTCAATGATAAAGAGCCCGTAACTGGTCCTCAAAACGCTGTCGGGATTCTCGCCGAGATCGTAGTACTTCAGCTCGCCTTCTTCGATCCTCGCCGTGTAGAGCAGACCCGTTACGGTCGAGGCAAAGCCGTGGGTGGTCCAGTCGGTCAGATCGAACTCGAGGACCTTCGTGCCGTCCACGTACGCGGAGGCGATATAGGTGTACTTGACGGCGTCTTCGGCGATCTCCGCTTCCTGATGGATGCGGAATCCGAGACGGTGCCAGCCGTACTCTCCGAGGGCCGGTTTCTTCAGCGCCGAGTTTCCCGCGATCTGTTCAGGAGTCGGGACGATGTAGGTGTACTCGCAGGCTGCGCCGTTGACCTTCCGGTTGTCCTTGGCGTCGAGCTTCGAGGCGACGTGGAACACGTCGTAGCCGTCGCCGTGTGCAAAGGTCAGCGGACCGCCCTTATAGTTCTCGGAATCCATCGTGGAGTTCCAGAGGTAGGAGACCTCGACCAGCATATCGTTGCCGAGCGAGTCTTCTTCGGTCGGATAGAAGTGCTTTTCGCCTCTGATCTGGGCGGATTCCGCGATCTTGATGTAGACGCCGTTTTTATCATCCGAGCCGTCGTTGCCGTTATCGAGCCAATCGACCTTGTTTTCGGTGTTGAACGCCTGGCGCTCTTCGAGCGTCATCGTCGAAGCGAGAACGATGGGCTGCTTCCACTCGACTTTTTCCTCGATCGGCTGTTCGCAGAGCACGCAGGTACCGGTCTTGGTGCCGCCGTCCGGGTTAAGCAGGGTCGGTTCGACGGTCACCCAACTCTCGACCTTGTGCGCCTTGGGATCGATGTCGATCGGTTCTTTGGTGCCGGGGATCGGCAGACCGCACTCGGCGCAGTAAACCTGCTGCTCGCCCTGGGCGATACAGGTCGGCTTCAGATCGATGGTCGGATGATCCTCGGGGGTGTGCTCGTGGGGAGTAGTGGCCTTGGCAGTGGTGGTGGCTGCCGCCGTCGTCGCTTCGGCAGTGGTGCCCGCCGCGGTCGCGGGCTTGGCGGTCGTGCTCGCGGTGTTGTTCTTCTTGCTGCAGGACGCGAACGAGAACGCAACCATAACGAGGCACAGGAAAAGCGCGATGATACTGGTCTTTTTCATGGTTTTCCTCCTTGTTTTGCAGAGAGCGATCGATGTCCTCTCTTGTAAAATAGTATACACGGAATCCCGCGAAAAAGCAAGCCGTTTTGTGCAAATTGCCGCCAAAAAGCAAGAAATATTTTTTAAATTGCAAAAGCTTGAATATTTGTTGTATATTTATGGTCAATATACACGATTTTGAAAGAACCGACGGTCAATCTTGCAAGGCGAGCGGGTGAAAAAACGCGGTCGACGCGGCATGAAAAAGCTTTCGGAAAAATAACGGAAACGGTTGTTTTCGGACCCCCGCTGTGTTATAATGAACAAAGGAAAGAAACCGTACCGACCGTTTTGGAAAGGAAGCGCGTATGATTTTTCGTCAGAATTGGCAGGGGGTCCGTTTGACCGATCACGGGGAAGAGAGTTTCCCGGCGACCGTTCCGGGCAATATTCAGGCGGATTACGCCGCGGCGAAGGGGTTCCGGGACGTCATGTTCGCCGACGGCTGCAAACAGTTCGAAGCTTTGGAGAACGACGCTTGGGAATACCGCGCCCGCCTTTCCTGTACCGCCGGGCCCGACGAGCGGGTTTGGTTCGTCAGCTTGGGGATCGATTACAAATACGACGTTTTTCTCAACGGCGACCGTATTTACGGATATGAAGGGATTTTCAAGCCCGTCGAGCTGGATCTGACCGACCGTCTGACGGGGAACGACGAGATCAGGATCCTGATTTACCCGCACCCGAAGCGCGAAGGCGCCGCCCCGGGAAAACGCGAGGAAGCCGACCGTTCCTGCAAGCCGCCGGTCTGCTACGGATGGGACTGGAACCCGAGGCTCCTGATCTCCGGGATGTGGCGGGACGCGTACGTGGAGACGAGAAAGAGCGACTATATCCGGGACTCGGAAGTATCTTATCGACTTTCTTCCGACTTTTCCCGCGCCGAAGTGTCTTTTGCCGTGGATTGCGACGCCGAATGCACGATCGATCTCTATGACCCGGCGGGGAATCTGCTCTATCACGGGACCGACAAAACGCTGACGGTCGAGCGTCCGCGCCTTTGGTGGTGCGCAGGACAGGGAAGCCCCGATCTCTACCGCTGGACCGTCACGAACCCCTCCGGTATGAAGCGGGAGGGGACCGTCGGGTTCCGGCGCGTTCGCCTCTTGAAAAACGCCGGCGCGACAGAAAACCACGGATTTCCGAAGTCGCGTTATCAGGCGCCCTTCACCATGGAGCTGAACGGTCGGAAGATCTTTCTCAAAGGGTCGAATTTCGTCAACCCCGAACTGTTCTGGGGACAGGCGACCGCGGAACGGTACCGGAAGCTGGTCGACCTCGCCGCCGACGCGAATATGAATATCCTTCGGCTCTGGGGCGGGGCGGCGGTGCATCATCCGGCGCTCTACGAGGCTTGCGACGAGCGCGGGATCCTCGTCTGGCAGGAGTTTATGCTCGCATGCAACGACTATCCCGACGACGAGCATTATCTTGCGGTTCTGGAGAGCGAGGCGACGGCGATGATCCTTGCGCTGCGCCGTCATCCCTCCGTTGCCCTGTGGTGCGGCGGGAACGAGCTGTTCAACGGCTGGTCGGGGATGACCGATCAATCGCTCGCGCTCAGATTGCTGAACCATCTTTGCTACACGCTCGACCGCGACCGCCCCTTCCTTGCGACCTCTCCGCTCGAAGGGATGGGGCACGGCGGCTATCTGTTCTACGACAGCCGCCACGGGACCGACGTGTATCGGTGCTTCGAAAACGCGGAGAATATCGCTTACACCGAATTCGGCGTTCCCTCGATTTCCGAGATCAAAGCGCTCGAACGGATCATCCCGCCGGAAGAACTGAAAGAGCTCGCGCCGACCGAGTCCTGGGTCTTGCATCACGCTTTCCGCGCGTGGATGCCGGAGTCCCACGCGAGTCTCGAAACTCTGCAGCGCTATTTCGGCGCGGACGGCACGGTGGAAGAACGTATCGCGCAGTCCGATTGGCTGCAGAGTGAAGGGCTGAAGTTCATCTATGAAGAGGCAAGGCGGCAGTCCCCGCATTGCAGCGCGGCGCTGAACTGGTGCTTCAACGAACCGTGGATCACGGCGGCGAACTGCAGCATCGTGCGCTATCCCGACGTTCCGAAGCCCGCCTATTACGCCGTTCGGGACGCGCTTCGTCCCGCGCTCTTCAGCGCGAAGATCGCCAAATTCGATTGGAAAGCCGGGGAGATCTTCAAAGCGCCGATCTGGCTTCTGAACGACGGTCCCGACCCGGTCGCGTCGAACGCGAAAGTATTCCTTCGGATCGGAGATCGGGAGATCCCGCTTCTCGAATGGAACGCCGCGCAGGTCGGCGCCGGAACCAATCTCGAGGGCGCGCAGGTGTGCTGCGTTCTCCCGCAGGTTGAAACCGACCGCTTCACGCTGGAGATCCGCTCCTCCGACCCGCGCCTGAACAACGCCTATTGCCTGCAATACCGAAACGACAAAAAGCCCGCCGCAGAGAGAACGATGAATACGTGAGGGGAAAATAGTGACCGGGGGAGGGGAATCGACGCTCGTTGCAAGCTCCGAGCTACCCCTGGTTCTCGCCCCCCATAGCAAAAGGGCAATTTTAACGGATGGCGAGAACTTTGGTATTTGCAGCGCCCGCGGATCGCGCCGCAAATACGAGGGGTTAGCGACACCAAAACTCTCCGGTGGATAGTTTTGGAGAAGCGGTGTCCCCCAAAGAACCCGTTTGAAGAAGCGAGCCTGCGAGCGACACGCAAACGGGATTCGACGGGTACAGGGACTACGTAGCGAGCAACCACGGCGCGGATCTTCGGGGAATCGACGCTCGTCGCAAGCTC
>JAGCYR010000186.1 GCA_017960705.1 Clostridia bacterium
ACTACAATCCCAACCGTCAGCGGTTCGACGACTAAAAGCGAAATCGCCCGTTCCCATCCGGAACGGGCGATTTCTATGATGTTGCCTATTCGAGGCAAACGATGTTGTCCCTTTGGGACAAATGATGTAGCTCGCTCTGCTCGCTAACGATGTTGCTCCTGTCGGAGCAAATGAAGGAAAACGAGGGATCTTATGTCCCGCAGGACGCATCATTGCGCGAAGCGCACATCATTCGCCGCAGGCGACATCATTTACCCCGAGAGGGGTAACATCATTGAAAAAAGCACCCGTCAAAGGGTGCTTTTTTCACGTTCCGTAAGGAACAACTTCGGTTTTCCGTCTTCGATCCCGATCCGTACCGTTTTCGGCGGGGTTTCGGAGGACAGGATCAGGTCTGCGAGCGGGTCTTCGACCGATCTCGTAAGATAACGCCGCATGGGACGAGCACCGGCGTCCGCATCTGCTCCTTTTTCCGCGATCAGAGCGGGGAGCCCCTCGTCCCAGGTGAGTTCGACCCCCGCGCCCTTCGCCCGTTCCGCCGCCTCGCAAAGCAGATGACGTGCGATCACGGCAAGATCGTCTTTCCCGAGCCTGCGGAACGTGATGATCTCGTCGAGACGGTTGAGAAATTCGGGCGGAAAGAAACGGCGTACTTCGCGCAGAGCCGACGATACCTGAAGTTTGTCGCTCGGGCGGTCGTAGGAATCCGAAAAGCCGATCTTCCGCCCGTCGCTTTGATAGGACGCGCCGAGATTGGAGGTCAGGATCAGAATACAGTTCCGACAGTCTACCTTTCGCCCCCGCCCGTCGGTCAGCGACCCGTCGTCCATCATCTGGAGCAGGATGCCGAGCACCTCGCGGTCGGCTTTCTCCACTTCGTCAAAGAGCACCACCGAGTAGGGCTGACGGCGGAGCTTCTCGGAGAGCTGTCCGCCTTCCTCGTGCCCGACGTAGCCCGGGGGCGACCCGATCAGCCGCGAGATACTGTGCGGTTCCTTGTATTCCGACATATCAAAGCGGAGCAGGGCGGACGGGCTGCCGAACACGGTCTCGGCGAGCGCCCGCGAGAGCTCGGTTTTTCCGACGCCGGTCGGTCCCAAAAACAGAAACGACCCGACGGGGCGCCTCGCGTCGGAGAGCCCCAGCCGCCCGCGGCAGACCGCCCGCGCGACCGCCTCGACAGCTTCGCTTTGCCCGACGATCCGCTCCGCGAGCTTCGCCGTCACCGTCTGTCGGTCGGGTCTGTCCCCGTCGGTCACGCGGTCGAAGGGGATCCCGCTCCGCTCCGAGAGAACGGCGGCGAGATCGTCGCGGGTCAGGGTCGGGACGGCGGCTCTCACGTCTCCTTCGCGTTTCCATTCTTCACGACGGGCGTCCAATTCGCGTTCTCTGTCGCGGAGGATCGCCGCCAGCTCAAAGTTCCGCGTCCGTACCGCGTTCTCCATTTCTTTTTTGACGCGTTCGGATTCTCTCTCAAGGTCTCGTACGACCGCTTGCCGGGGAAGCGCCGATAGTCGGAGCCGCGCCGCCGCCTCGTCGATCAGGTCGATCGCCTTGTCGGGGAGATATTTGTCCGAAAGATACCGCACCGAGAGTGTGATCGCGGCGTCGAGCGTTTCGTCGGGGATGGTCACCCCGTGATGCGCTTCGAACCGCTCCCGTACGCCTTTCAGGATCGAAAGGGTCTGCTCTTTATCGGGCTCGGACACCGTGACCCGCTGAAATCGCCGTTCGAGGGCGCTGTCGCGTTCGATATGCCGGGCGTACTCGTCGGGGGTGGTCGCCCCGATCAGACGGATCACGCCCCTTGCCAGCGCGGGTTTTAAGATATTGGCGGCGTCGACCGCCCCTTCCGCCGCGCCTGCGCCGACAAGCGAATGCACCTCGTCGATAAACAGGATGATCTCGGGGTGCGCCGCCGCCTCGTCGACCACGCCGCGCATCCGTTCCTCAAACTCGCCCCGGTACTTTGCCCCGGCGACAAGGGAAGACAGATCGAGCGTCACGATCCGGCGTCCCGAGAGCAGTTTCGGCACCTCCCCCGAAGCGATCCTCTGCGCCAGCCCCTCCACGACGGCGGTTTTCCCGACGCCCGGCTCTCCCACAAGACACGGATTGTTCTTGGTCTTGCGGCAGAGGATGGCGATCACCCGCGCCGTTTCGGTCTCCCGTCCGATCACGGGATCGATCCCGCCCGCTTTTGCCGCAGCAGTCAGGTCGACGCCGTATCGGTTGAGGTTCGGAAGATCCTGCGATTCGGGCTCGGGCGGGCGTTTCCCGGTCTTCGCGGGGGCGGCGCCGCACACCTGCCCGACCTCCCGCGCGATCTGTCCGGGATCGGCGGAGAGCGAGACCAGAACGCGGCAGCCGGTGCAGTCCTTTTCCCGGCAGATCGCCGCCAGAAGGTGCTCGGTACCGACGAACCCCCCGGAGTATTCGTCGGCGACGGTCCCGGCGATTTCGATTACGGCTTTGGTCCTGGGGGTCATATCGGCTGGGGAGAGCCGGGTCCTGCTCCCCTCGCCACCGATCTCCCGTACCGCTTCCCGGATGCGGAAAGAGGTGACCCCCTTCGCGTCGAGAATACGGGCGGCGGCGGAATCCTCTTCCTCCGCAAGACCGATCAGCAAGTGTTCGGTACCGACGTAGGTATGTCCGAGGTCTTCCGCCGCCGCAAGAGATCTTTGCAGGGCGTTTTCTGCTTTTTGGGTCAGTCGGTTCTGCATAGCGCCGTCTTTCTACGGCGAAAACGGGTCAGTCGGTCAGGGCGATCAGCATCCGTTTGAGGCGCTTTGCGCGCGCGGCGTCGCGGTCGGACGATCCCTCGAACTCGCGTTCGGAGACGGCGACCGTCATCACGCGCCCCGCGTCGGACGAGATCACCTCGTTTTCGACCAGATTGCGGATCAGGATCCGCGCGTCCTCGTACCGGATGACGTTCCCGATCGAGGAAAGCGCGTGCATCAGCGTAATTCCTCCGTCGGGAAAGCGTTTGCGGACGATGCGGATATACCCGCCGCCGCCCCTCCGGCTCACGGTCAGATACCCGCGTTCGGGCGAGAAGCGGGAGGCGATGACGTAGTTGATCTGGCTCGGCGAACAGCCCAGCCGCTCCGCCATCTCGTTCCGGCGGATCTCGAGGATCCCGTCGCGCTCGGTCAGCATGGCTTCCAACAGTTCCGCGATCTGATCGGATATCAGCATTCTTTTCGCCCCCTTTTTCTCCATTATACAGGAAAAGAGGGGAAAAGTCAAACCGACGGCGTCCGTTTTCGACGATTTTTCGTGATGGAGACAGTATTGCCGGGATTTCCGCGTTTTAAGCGGTCAGCCGTCACGACCTTCGGACAACCGCGTCCGCGCCGTGTAGTCCGCGAGCATCCTCCGCCAGGTCGCGGCGTCGAGCGTTCCGGTCTCGGACAGACCGTAGCGCCGTTGCAGAAGACCCACGGCGTAGGCGGTCGGGGAACCGTAGCGCCCGGTCACGCCCGGGGCGGGGATCGAACGGTAGACCTCGCACAGCTCGCCGATCACCGCCTGCACCAGCGTCACCGACGTTCCGCGCGACCCGAGCGAGAGGGGAAGGGTCAGGGGAAAGGGCAGCCCCTTTGCGCACTCGCGATTTGCTTTCGCTTCGTCGTACTCGCGTTTGATCGCCGCCCATGTTTCGGCGTCGGCGATCCCGGTGCAGGGCAGTCCCGCGTGGTTTTGAAAGATCATCAGATCGTCCCGCGTCGTCTCGGAGAATACTCCGGTGACCGCGTGGGACGGCAGTTCCGGGATCACGTGCGAGAGTTCGAGCAGACAGGTCTGCAGCGCCTTGATCGCGTTTTTCTTGTCGCTTACGTCGTACATAGCGTCTCCTTACGGGTTTTCGAGCGAGAGGTCGTAGCCGGGGTACTGTCCCTCCGCCGCGATCCTGCCGAAATACAGATCGTCGTAGATATCGGTGATCGCCTTCCAGGTCAGACCGGTCACCACCCCACGGTCGCCCGCGATCCCGAACAGGTTTTGAAACCGCGTGACCGCGTTCTCGGTCTGCGTACCGTAATAGCCCGTGACCGGCACCTCCGGGATATCCGAAAAACTTCCCGCGATATAATTCAGGTAGTTCTGGAGCAGACGGACGGCGTTCCCATCGGAGCCGATCTGCAGAACGACGCCGGGGAATGGGACGGTCACCCCCTCCGTGTAGATCAGCGGGATATTCTCGATGATCCCGGAGTACACGTTATACATATAGTACCAGGTCACGGCGTCCATCACCCCCGTCACGGGCAGCCCGTAGGTCTCCTGAAACGCCTTGACCGCGTTCTCGGTCAGAATGCCGTAGTTCCCGTCGATCCCGATCACGGGGATCGAATCGATAAACTCCCCGATGTAACTTAAATAATACTGCACGTTGAAGACGAGTTCCCCCGTGTCTCCGCGCGAGAGCGTTTCGGGCAGGGAGGTCGTGATCTCCTCGAAGGTCAGCCCCTCCGAGTTGAGATCCGAGAGCCGCTTGACTCCGACGTAGACGTTCTGGATCCGATACCAGGTCGCCGGACCCACGATCCCGTCGGGGGTCAGGTCAAACGCCGATTGGAACGCCTTGACCGCGTTCTCGGTCGTCTGACCGAAGAACCCGTTGGCGGGATAGATCTTCGGGATCAGCGGATAGTTTGCCGAGATACGGTTGAGCCGGGTCTGCAGCGTCTCGACGTAGGGACCCGCCGACCCGTCGCGGAGAGGGACCGGGGGCGCGCTTCCGCCCCCGCCCACCGGAACGTCGGTTACGAGCTCTATGTCCTCCCCGAAATAGGTTTTGAGGATCCCCATCGCGGTAAGCCCCTCCTTGGCGAGGGGGACCGTGCCCCATTGGGAGAGCCCGTCGCACGTGACTTCGATCCCGTCGCAATAGACGGCGAAGAGCGGCTCGACGAATCCCCGCCTGCGGATATAACTGTTGAAGATCTCGTCGACGATCTCGGAGACGTTCCCGAAGACCTCGCGCCCGTAGACGAAGGACTGATCGGCGCCCGTCGAGGAGGTCAGGTCAAAATCGTAGCCGCGGCTGCGGTAGTATTCGGTGTAGATGCGGTTCAGGGCGAACGAGATCTGCGCGAGGATATTGGCTTTGATCGCCTCCTCCGGCCAGGTGGGATAGATCTCGCTCGACGCGACGTTCTTGACGTAATCGGGGAAGCTGACCGTGACGTTCGGCGCCGCCTGATCGGGTCTTCCGAGATGCACCGTCACGGATTCGGGTATGGTCGGAACGTTCGGCATATCGGGTCCTCCTTACTCCGCGTTCTCATCGGGTATCGTCCCTTCGCCCGGTATCTCGGGGCGCACTTCGTCCCCGTCGTAGAGGGGAAGGGGAACCAGCCCGATCGGCTGGACGGTCAGCGTGTCTCCGAACACCGGGACCCGGATCGCCCGGTAGGGATAGTATCCCGGAAGGTACGCCCCGATATCGTAGACCGCGTAGGGTCTGGTCTCCCCGGGCGCATCCCCGGCAGAGGCGAGCGGGGTCGGCACCTCGGCTGTCTGCGTCTCGCCGTTCCCGTCGGTCGTCAGCTCCAGTTCCAGCCGTTCCCCCGCGTCCTCGGAGGAGGAAAAAGTGACCGTAGCGCCGGGAAGCGGGATCGCTCCGCTCGCCGTAAAGACCCTCGCCTTGATGTACCCGACCCAGTTGTTCACCGACGGGTATTTGAAATCGTCCTTATAGAGATCCATTCCGAACCGCCTTTCCGGACCGTCGTCCACGACAGTATATGCGGACGGGTGTGATTTCGTTCGGATTTTTTCTTCGGAAGGGGTCTGACAACCCTTGACAAGGGAAGGGGAAAAAGGTATAATAGAGACGAATAATTTAATATTTCACGGAGGGTGCGAAAATGGGGGAATCGTTTGTCGGCGAACTCGGCGTGATCGGGATGCGCGGATGCGAGGATTTTGTCAGCGAGGTGGACTCTTATCTCAAGGATTGGAGACGGCATGACAGCGACGCGACGTTCCTGATCGAATCGTCCTGCCCGCGTTTCGGTAGCGGTGAAGGCACGGGAATGATCAAGGAATCGGTCAGAGGCAAGGATCTTTTCATCATCTGCGATATGTTCAACCACGGCGTGACCTACAGTATGTACGGTCAGACCGTGCCCATGAGTCCCGACGATCACTATCAGGATCTGAAGCGTATCATCGGCTCGGTCGAGGGCAAGGCGCACAGGATCTCGGTCATTATGCCGATGCTCTACGAGGGACGGCAGCACAAGCGCTCGGGGCGTGAGTCGCTCGACTGCGCGCTCGCTCTGCAGGAACTCGTCAATATGGGCGTCTCGAACCTCATCACCTTCGACGCGCACGACGCCCGCGTTCAGAACGCGATCCCGCTCCACGGATTCGACAACATCCGGACGAGCTATCAGATGATCAAGGCGATGCTCCGCACCTATCCGGATATCGTCGTCGATCCCGAATCCATGATCGTCATCTCCCCCGACGAGGGCGCGATGTCCCGCTGCATCTACTACTCCACGATGCTGGGTATCGACCTCGGTATGTTCTACAAGAGACGGAACTACTCGATCATCGTCAACGGCAAGAACCCGATCGAGGCGCACGAGTACCTCGGCCGCGACGTCAAGGATAAGGACGTCATCATCGTCGACGATATGATCTCCTCCGGCGAATCGGTGCTCGACGTCGCCCAGCAGCTGAAAGAGAAGGGCGCGCACCGCATCTTCATCTTCGCGACCTTCGGACTCTTCACCGCGGGGCTCGAGACCATCGACAAGGCGTACGCGGACGGGCTGTTCACCAAGATCTTCACCACCAACCTGATCTACCGCATCCCCGAACTCCAGACCCGCGACTGGTACGTCGAGGTCAACCTCTGCAAGTACGTCGCGTATATCATCGATACGCTCAATCACGACCAGACCATCAGCGGTCTGCTCGATCAGTCGAAGCGGATCAAGAAACTGCTTGCGGAACACAAACAGAAACAAGCCAAACAGAAGAAATAAAAAACTCCCGGCGGTCAGACGACCGCCGGGTTTTTGATTGCGTTTTGGGGATCACTCGAGAAGCTCGAACTTGTATCCGACGCCCCACACTGTTTTCAGCGTCCATTTGTCGGACACGCCCTCAAGCTTTTCACGCAGGCGCTTGACGTGGACGTCGACCGTGCGCGAGTCGCCGAGGTAATCGAAGCCCCAGACCTTGTCGAGAAGCTGATCGCGCGTGAACACGCGGTTGCAGTTCGAGGCGAGGAAGTAGAGCAGCTGCAGTTCCTTCGGCGGGATGTCGATGGTCTCGCCCTTCAGTTTCAGCTCGTATTTCGCCTGGCTGATCTCGATGTTGTCGAACCGCACCACCTCGTCGTCGGCGGTCTTGGAATGGGCGCTCGAACGGCGGAGCACCGCCTTGATGCGTGCGGACAGTTCCTTCATATCGAAGGGCTTGACGATAAAGTCGTCGGCGCCGAGCTCAAGCCCCAGCACCTTGTCGAAGACCTCGCCTTTCGCCGTGATCATGATGATCGGCTTCTGGGAGATCTCGCGGATCTCGCGGCAGACCTGCCAGCCGTCCTTTTTGGGCATCATGATATCGAGCAGGACCAGATCGGGTTCGAAGATTTTGAAGAACTGAAGCCCGTCGATCCCGTCGCTCGCCGTCCGGACCTGATAGCCCTCGTTCTCGAAATAGATCTTCAGCATATCGCAGATATTCGCGTCGTCGTCGATCACAAGCAGTTTCGTTCCCACAATCGTTTCCCTCCGTTCGTCGGTTCGGTTTTTTGAATTGTGAACTTCGTTAAAGAATTCGCGATGTTCACAATTGCAATTCCATTATAACGGAACGATCGCCCTTTGTCAAGTATAGGGAAGAATCTTTTTCGGCGGCGCGCGGGGAAGGTTTTTCTTTTAATCCCTTTACAACACGGACAAACAATGGTATAATGGTACGGAATAAAAGCCCGGCGGGAGCCGGGAGGAAAGAGACGTCTATGAAACTCGGTATCGTCGGTCTTCCCAACGTGGGGAAGAGCACGCTCTTCAACGCCCTCACCAACGCGGGCGCGGAATCTGCAAACTATCCGTTCTGCACCATCGACCCGAACGTCGGCATCGTCGCCGTCCCCGACAAACGGCTGGACGTGCTCGCCGACATGTATCACCCCGAAAAGTACACCCCCGCCGTCATCGAGTTCGTCGATATCGCGGGGCTTGTCCGCGGCGCGTCGAAGGGGGAAGGGCTGGGGAACAAGTTCCTCTCGAACATCCGCGAGTGCGACGCGATCGTTCACGTCGTGCGCTGCTTTGACGACGACGATATCGTTCACGTCGACGGCGGAGTCGATCCCGTCCGCGACGTCGAGACCATCAATCTCGAGCTGATCTTCTCCGACCTCGAGATCGTCGACCGCCGGATCGACCGCCTCTCCAAACTGGTGAAGAACGACAAGTCGCTCGCCCCCGAGTTCGCCGCGCTTGAAAAGGTCAAGGCGGGGCTTGACGGCGGTCTCTGCGCGCGGGCGCTCGACCTTACGGACGACGAAAAAGAACTGCTCGCGGAAACCCCGCTCCTGACCCTGAAACCCATCATCTACGTCGCCAACATCGCCGAGGGGGAAGTCGGGGGCGCGTACGAACAGAATCCCTATTATACCGCGCTCAAAAAACACGCCGAGTCCGAGCGCGCCGGGATCGTCGCCGTCTGCGCGCAGATCGAGGCGGAGCTCTCCGAGATGGAGGGCGAGGAGAAATCTTTCTTCCTTGCAGACCTCGGGATCGGCGAGAGCGGTCTTGACAAGCTCGTCAAGGAGAGCTATTCGTTGCTCGGGCTGATCAGCTACCTGACCGCCGGACCGAAAGAGGTGCGCGCGTGGACCATCACGAAGGGGACCAAAGCGCCGCAGGCGGCGGGGAAGATCCACTCTGATTTCGAGCGGGGCTTCATCAGAGCCGAGATCGTGTCCTACGACGACCTGATCCGCGAGGGCTCGATGAACGCCGTCAAGGAAAAAGGTCTTCTCCGCAGCGAAGGCAAGGAATACGTGATGCAGGACGGAGACGTCGTATTGTTCAGGTTCAACGTGTAAAGGGCGGCGTATTTCGCGCAGAACGAAAAGCATCGATGAACGCATTCTGCATAGCGTTTTATGTTCCCGAATGACGTAAATCAAAAGAAAGCCCGCGGTTTCAAAAAACCGCGGGCTTTATGCTTTTCTATCCCCGTTCTCGCCCTCTCGACGTATATAGATACGCCTTCGGAGCGAGAGCGGGGATTCTGCATCGGAATCCGCTCGCCCTCGGGCGGCGTGGAGGTCAGTTCTTTTTCCCCTTGATCTTTTCGGCGTATTCCTTCGCCGCCTGTTCGGTGCGGTTCTCGCCGTATTCGTAGTATTTCCGACCGACCAGATCGTTCGGCAGATACTGCTGCTCCACATAGTGCCCCGGGAAGGCGTGCGGGTAGAGATAACCCTTGAAGAGCGGGGCGGCGAGGTGTTCCGGGACCGTGGTTCCGGCGCCCTTTTCCAGATCCTTCACCGCGGCTTCGTAGGCGGCGTTGGCGCTGTTGGATTTGGGCGCGGTCGCAAGGAGCACC
>JAGCYR010000018.1 GCA_017960705.1 Clostridia bacterium
AGAGCGCTTTTCTTGCTCTATTACTTTTTTGAGTTTTTCAAAGTTTCTTTTCGGGATTCCTTGCACTTTCACCTTCGTATTTCTACCAAGTATTTCGGTGCTTGAAATTCTGTTGTTCAATTTTCAAAGATCGTGCGCCCGTATCCCTTCCGGAAGCTGCCTCCCTTTCGGGGCGAGCTTTATTATTCTACTATTTTGAGCCCCCGTTGTCAAGCGTTTTTCGAAAGTTTTTTCGATTATTTTTCGCTTTCGGCAAAGGAGACAGATTTCCGGTCGAAGCGGGGCGCGTTTTGTAACAAGAGTACGGAAAGACGGATCTATCTGCACCCCGAAAAACCGAAACGCCCCGCCGGTTTCCCGGCGGGACGCCCGTCAAGCGGAAAGCCGATCGGGGTGATCAGCCGTTCGACTTGATGTCGTTCTCGTACTTCTCGACCATCTTTTTGACCATCTGGCCGCCGACGGATCCGGCTTCGCGCGAGGTGAGGTCGCCGTTGTACCCGTCCTTCAGGTTGACGCCGACGTCAGCCGCCGCCTCCATCTTGAACCGGTCGAGCGCCTTCTGGGACTCGGGGATCGCTGCCTTGTTCTTCGACATTTCGGTTTCTCCTATCTATTTCCTCGAGAAGACTGCGGCTGATCACCGCAGTCGGGCGATCCTCCGTTTTCTTCTCTGTCGCTATTCTGTCTTGCGGCGGGGTCGAATATCAGAGGGAATATTTACGGAAAACGCGCCAATTTCCCCGGCGGCGCCATGAATTGGTCGAAAGCGGTTGCTTTTTTAAAAAAATATGGTATAATATATTGTAACGGAAAAAACCGACGGTATATAATATAAGGATCAAATATGCAATACCAGCCGAAGGGGGCTCTGCTCCCGCAAAAATGGAACCAAAACGAAGCCCTGCGCGATTACTATGACGGGGCGATCTTTTTTGCCTCCCTTTTGATCGTCGCATTCCGGTGGGAGGTGGTCGGGTGCCTCGTTTTCCTCGGGATCATCGGCGCCGCCCTGGTCCTCTCCGACCGGCTCTCGGATATCTTTCTCCCCCTGATCCTATTGACGGTGTTCGTCACGCGATGCTACGACAGTTTTGACGTTTTCATCCGCTATATTCCCCTCTACGCCGCGGTGATGGTCTGCCTCGTCTTTCATCTGGTCTATTACGACGTGCTGCCCATGATCCGTCAAAAGGCGAAGCCGACCTTCGGCGCGAGTTTCCCGGGTCTTGTCGCCGTGACGGTCGCGCTGACCCTCGGGGGGATCGGTTCGCTGTCCGCCTCCCAGTATTTCCGCCCGATGAACCTCTACTACGTCCTCGGGCTCGGGATCCTGATGCCGCTGCTGTATCTGATCGTGAAGCCGCGCGCCGACGCCGAGGCGAGGGACCGTTTCACGCGCAGTCTGTTCTACATGGGATGCCTCGCCGCCTACGCCGTCGTGATCTTTTACGCGCGGGGATGGGCGGAATTCCGCGAGACCTACCACGCCCTCGTTTTCCAGTCCTCGAACAACCTCGCCACGTTTTTGATGATTTCGCTTCCGATCGGTTTCCGGTACTCCAAAAAGTACCGCGCCTTGATCTTCTTCCCCGTCCTGCAGTATATCGCGCTCCTGTGCTGCAACAGCCGCGGCGGGACGGTCCTCGGGACGATCGAGTTCTTCGCCCTGCTCGTCTTCTTCTGCTTCTTCCGCTCGGATCGGTTCCGCCGCATCTGCTTTATCGCGACCATCCTCCTGATCGTCGTGCTGACAGTCGCGCTGCTTCCGAAGGTGCTGACCTTCTACCGCTACGACGAGAGGATCGCGCACTTTTCCGAGCTGTCCTTCCGGCAGCTTCTGCGGGCGGCCTTTACCAACGTGGTCGACGACGGCGAGGCGCGGGTCGGGCTTCTCAAACGATCCTTCGCCGATTTCAGGTCAAACCCCCTCTTCGGAGTGGGGCTGGGGTACACCGGAAACGAAGATCTGTACAACCCCGTCAAGGGCGCGATGAACTGGTACCACATGTGGCTGCCGCAGATCTGGGGCTCTCTCGGGATCGTAGGGCTGCTCTGTTTCGGGTATCAGTTGTTCCTGAGGATCAAACTGGCGTTTACGCGGCGGGAGTTCCCCGAGGTGACCCTCTCGCTCTGCTACGCGGGGTTGCTGCTGATGTCGCAGGTCAACCCCGGCGAGTTCTGCCCCATTCCCTACGCTCTGATCGCGACGGTGATCTTCATTCTGATCGAGCCGCCGCCGAAAGCAAAAGAAAGCGAAGAACCGCAAGAAAAAGAGATCACAGAATAAACGAAAAAGTCGCTGCCGGACGGCAGCGACTTATAGATACGTCGGTTTACGAGAACAGTTTGGCGACCTCTTCCGCGCCCTCTTCGGCAACCTCGGATAAACCGTCGGCGACCCCGAGCAGGACGATGCCGACGACCACCGCGGCAACGCAGGCGTACTGCGCGATCCGGAGCTTCTCTTTCAGGATCAGACGACCGAGCAGAAGCGACACGATGCAGTAAGAGGCGACCATCGGGGCGGCGACGACGGGCTTGCCCGCCATGGCGAAAACGTAGAAGAACTGTCCGAACTCCTCGCAGAGAGCCGCGGGACCCTTGTTCAGCAGTTCGCGTTTGGCGAACGGATTATAGGGCTTCTTCTGCTTGATCCAAAGGAAGACCCAGGCGCCGATCCCGGCGAGGAAGAAGGTCAGCCCGTAGAGGATCAGGACGTCGATCTCGCCCAGCCCCAGCCCGACCTCCTCGTCGAGGATGATGCCGTCGGCGGAGGTGCCGAGTGTGTCGAACAGGCAGTAGAGGAGCGGGAACAAGAGCGCCAGCGCCCCGAAGCGGTACTTGCGGTCGGATTTCTTTTCGGGGTCGTCACCCGTCTTCCCTTCCAGCTCCACTTTCTCGGCGCGGGAATAGCGCTGCTCGAAAACGGCGAGCGCGATCACGCCGCAAACGATCAGAACCGTGCCGATCAGGGTCGGGACGTCGAACTCGTCGGAGAACGAGGAGATCCGCCCGACGACGAGGAAATAGATCATCATAAAGATCGCGGACATAGCGCCCGAGGCGTTCTGCACGGGGGAGACGATGCTGACCTCGAGATAGCGGAGACCGGCGTAGCCGATCACCATCGAGATAATGTAGCAAAGCGACGCGGGAGAATACTTGACCGCGTTCAAAAAGAGCGCGGAGAACGAGAAGGGCGTCTCGGCAAACGGCAGAAGCACGAAGGCGGCGACCCCCATCACGAGACCCACCCAGACGGCGATCTTCAGATGCGAGTAGCGGTCGGTCTCGTCGGTCCCCTTTTTGTAAAAGAGATCGGCAAAACCCCAGCCGAGAATACAGATCAGCGCAGCGACAAACCAGTTCATTGGATAATCCTCTTTCCGGTGATTCCGCGGTCAAGAATACACACGCCGGATATTGTAGCACATTTTTTGCCCGATTGCAACCTGTTTTCGCTATTTTTCAAGGTTTTTTCGGGGCGGGGAGCTCGTTTACCATCGCGTCGAACAGTTCTTTCAAGAACTCCCGATCGTCTATCTCCTCGACGAGGAGCATCGGCTTCGCCCCCTCGTAGGGCGTCTCGTACGGCGCGTCCGGCATCAACTTCTTCGCCGATTCGGTCGGTTTGACCAGCAGACGGTCGTCGTAGATCCCGCCGACGATCTTGCCCCGATAATAGAGGATAAACTCCCCCATCATCGCCTTGTACGAGATCGGGTGCAAAAGCGAGAGTTGGTCGAGGACGAATTCGAGATAATCTTTGGACGACGCCATTTGCGTTCCCTCCGTGTACGAATAATCAGCCCT
>JAGCYR010000187.1 GCA_017960705.1 Clostridia bacterium
CCCGAATGCAAACCCGACGTGACCGCACTTGCAGACTATATCGGATCGACCAGCGGGATCATGAAATACGCCGCCGAGAGCGACGCAAAGGAGTTCATCATCGGAACCGAGATCAGCGTCGTGTGGCACCTCTCCTACCGCTTCCCCGACAAGAAGTTCTATCCGCTCTCGAAGAATCTGGTCTGCCGCAATATGCGCCTGACCTCGCTTCCCGACGTTCTCGCCGCCGTCAACGGCGAGGGCGGCGAAGAGATAGTCCTTGACGAGGCGACGATGAAGGAAGCTCGGGTCTGCATCGACAAAATGATCGAGCTGGGATAAAAACTATGAAAACCTATTCGTTTCGGGACAACCCGCTGCGCATATTCGGCGTAGTGGATTTTGACAAGACCGGCAAGTTTGAACGGCTGCCGGACGCGGTGCGTGAGGCAATCCCCACACTCTCCTTTCTCGGGCGGCGGTGTCCGGGAGCGCGGCTCTGCTTTCGCACCAACGCCGAAAAAGTGAACGTGACGATCGAACTCGAGACCTTCTCGCCCGACAAGGGGATGTCGATCTTCGCCGCCCAATCGGCGTTCGTGTTCGTGGGCGAGCGTCCCGTCTCCCGCTACGCGGGATTGATCGCGCCGAATGACTATTCCGAGAAGAAGTATTCCGGCTCCTTTACCAAGAGTTGCGAGACCGAGGACGTGACCATCTATCTGCCCCGCAACGAAGTGATTTCCGATATCCGGATCGAGGTGGACGACGGAGCCCTGGTCGAGGCGCCGACGCCGTACAGGCACGTCAAGCCGATTGTCTACTACGGCTCGTCGATCACCGAGGGCGGCTGCAGCTGCAACCATTCCAACGCATACAACGCCATTCTTTCCCGCTGGCTGAACGTGGACTACTACAATCTCGGCTTTTCGGGGAACGCCAGGGGCGAGCTCGCGATGGCGGATTTCATCAACGGGATCGATATGAGCGTTTTCGTTTACGATTACGATCACAACGCGCCGAACGTTGCGCATCTTGAGAACACTCACGAACCCTTTTTCAAACGAATCCGCGAAGCGCATCCCAACCTCCCGATCCTTATGATGTCGCGCCCCAAATGCCGCTACAACGAACAGGACAGAGCACGCCGCGAAATTATACGCGCGACCTACGAGCATGCGCTTGCCGCAGGCGACAAACGCGTTCGATTCCTTGACGGCGAGACCTTTTTCGGTACGGTGGACTCCGATCTTTGCACGGTGGACGGGATCCACCCCAACGACCTCGGTTTTTACCGGATGGCGAAGGTGATCCGTCCCACTCTGGAAGAGTTGATCGGGATGGCGGAAGGTCAGTGATAAAGAATACGAAAAAGCGCCCTGGAGCAAGATACTCCCGGGCGCTATTTTTCGCAGGATATTTCGCCCCCGCGTTTTATCGGATCCCGAACAGGCGTTTGGCGTTCTCCAGCGTCAGCGTAGCCGTCTCCTCGGGGGTCTGTCCCCGCGCGGCGGCAAGCGCTTCGTTGGTGTAGACGAGAAAGCCCGAATCGTTCCGCTGCCCCCGGTACGGGTGCGGCGCGAGATACGGCGCGTCGGTCTCGATCAAGACCTTGTCGTCCGGAACTACCGCCGCCGCCTCGACGACCTTGCGGGCGTTTTTGAAGGACACCGTGCCGGAGAACGAGATATACCATCCGCGCCTCGCGTAGTCGACAGCCATCTCGGCGCTGCCTGAAAAACTGTGCATCACCCCCGTCACGCGAGGATGTCGGAGGATCGCGTCAAAAACGTCTGCGTGCGCGTCGCGGTCGTGAATGATCACGGGGACGTTCAGTTCCTCTGCAAGAGAGAGCTGCGCGTCGAAATACGTCGCCTGCAGTTCTTTTTCGGTATCGTCGTAATGGTAATCCAGCCCGATCTCCCCGAGCGCGACCGGGCGCTTTCCTTCGGCCGAAAGAAAGAAGGCGCGGATCTCTTTGATCGCCTCGTCGAGCGAAAGAGACAGCCCCTGCGCGTCGGTCGGATGGATCCCCGCGGCGTACTCCATCCCGACAAACCTCTCCGCCTGCTCTTTGGCGAGCCGCGAGGTTTCGGGGGACGTCCCGACGTTGACGATCCCCGCGATATCGCGCGAAAGGAGACCCCTGATCAGCTGATCCGGGGTCTTGTTGTTTTCCGTGAATCTCGCGTCCCAGTAATGGGCGTGCGAATCAAAGTATTTCACTTTGTTCAGTGGATGCGCTCGCCGTTTTTGGTCGCGGGATCAAGGAAGATCACGCGGACGTCCTCCTCGCCCGAAGCGAGAAGCATCCCCTTGCTCTCGACGCCGCAGAGGGTCGCGGGGGCGAGGTTGGCGACCACGATCACCTTTTTGCCGATCAGGTCGGCGGGCTGATAGTACTTCGCGATGCCCGAAACGATCTGCCGCTTTTCGTACCCGAGGTCGACCTCGATCTTATAGAGCTTTTTGGCTTTCGGCACCGGCTCGCAGGTCAGGATCTCGGCCGAGCGGAGTTCGACTCCCTTGAAGTCGTCGATCTTGATCTCGGATTCGTGCTCGAGTTCCTCAACAGGTTTCGGCGCGTTCTGTTCCGCAACTTTTTGCTTTTCCTCGATTTCAGCCAAGAACTTCTGTTCGTCGATCCGGGCGAAGAGCGTGAACGCCTCGCCGAGCGGCTTGCCGGATTCCAGCGCGCCGAACGACGAAACCGAGGCGTAATCGGTCTTGTCGGTCCCGATCTGCTTAAAGATCTTGTCCGCCGTGTCGGGGATGAACGGGGTCAGAAGCACCGCGCCGTAGCGCACTGCCTCGAGCAGATTATACAGCACCGTTCCCAGCCGCGCGCGGCTGGATCCGTCCTTGGCGAGCACCCAAGGCATCGTCTCGTCGATATACTTGTTCGCACGGCTGAAGAGTGCGAAGATCTCGCCGAGCGCGTCGGCGATATGATAGTCGTTCATCAGGTCATACGACCCCTTCTTCGCCTTCTCCGCGACGGCTTTCAGTTCGGCGTCGGGTCCCTCTTCTCCGGCGGGCGTAGGCACGATACCGTCGAAATACTTCTTGGTCATCGCGTGCGTCCGGCTGACGAGGTTACCGAGGTTGTTCGCCAGATCCTGATTGTAGCGGTTCAGAACGTTCTGATAGGTCACGCTGCCGTCGTTGGCGTAGGGCATTTCGGAGAGCGCGTAGTAGCGGACGCCGTCGCGACCGAACTTCTCGGCAAGATCGTCGGCGTAGATGACGTTGCCCTTGGATTTGGACATCTTATCGGCGCCGAAATTGAACCACGGATGCCCGAACACCTTTTTCGGAAGAGGGAGATCCAGCGCCATCAGGAAGATCGGCCAGTAGATGGTGTGGAAGCGCAGGATATCCTTGCCGATGACGTGCACGTCCGCCGGCCAGAGGCGCTTGAACTGCTCGGACTGTTCCTCGTAGGATTTGTCGGGATCGTAGCCGATCGCGGTGATATAGTTGGTCAGCGCGTCGAGCCAGACGTAAACGACGTGCTTGTCGTCAAAGTCGACCGGGATCCCCCACTTGAAACTGGTGCGCGAAACGCAGAGATCCTGCAGCCCGACCTTGAGAAAGTTGTTCATCATCTCGTTTTTTCTGGATTCGGGCTCGATAAAGCCGGGGTGATCCTCGATATACTTGATCAGCCGGTCGGCGTATGCGGACATCTTGAAGAAATACGCTTCTTCCCTTGCCTGGGTAACCGGCGCGCCGCAGTCGGGGCACTTGCCGTCCACCGCCTGCGTATTGGTGAAGAAGGACTCGCAGGGGGTGCAATACCACCCTTCGTAGTACCCCTTGTAGATATCGCCCTTTTCGTAGAACCTGCGGAAGATCTTCTGCACCGCTCTGACGTGTCCGGGTTCGGTCGTGCGGATAAAGCGGTCGTAGCTCGACCCCATACTGTCCCAAACGCCGCGGATCACGCCAGAAACGCCGTCGACGTATTCCTGCGGCGTAAGACCTGCGTCCTTGGCGCGGTTCTCGATCTTCTGCCCGTGTTCGTCGGTACCCGTGCAGAAATACACGTCGTATCCCGTCTGGCGGCGGAACCGCGCGACGGCGTCGGACATGATGATCTCGTAAGTATTCCCTATATGCGGTTTGCTCGACGCGTACGCGATCGCGGTCGTCAAATAAAACTTTTCGTTTGCCATGATGGTCCTCCGTTGGTTGTCTTGATCCTTTTGAGTATTATAACACCCTTTCCCGCGTTTTACAAGGGCAAACGCGCCTTTTTCATAAAAATCCCCCGAAAAAAAACAAAAAACCTCCCCCGACGCCCGTCGGGGGAGGTTGAAAATGATCAGTCTTGTCTGCTGTGTTTGTAGGTCGGGACGACCTCTTCCATCATATTCTTGACGGTCTCGACGTCGGCGTGAAGCACCGATTCGAGCTTTGCGAGCTTCTCCTTCAGTTCTTCCTCTGTGATATCGATCGGCTTGCCGATGAAGATCTTGCTGTGCGCGGTCTTGGTAAGCCCCTCCTCGTCCATCAGGAGCTCCTCGTACAGTTTTTCGCCGGGACGAAGACCGGTGAACACGATCTTGATATCCACGTCGGGACGGAATCCCGAGAGAGAGATCACTTTCTTCGCCAGGTCGTAGATACGGACGGGTTTCCCCATATTCAGGACGAAGATCTCGCCGCCCTTCGCGTAGGACGCCGCCTGAAGCACCAACTGCGCCGCCTCCGGGATGGTCATAAAGAAACGGGTGATGTCGGGATGCGTGACGGTGACGGGTCCTCCCTGCTCGATCTGCTTGCGGAAACGCGGGATGACCGATCCGTTCGAGCCGAGAACGTTGCCGAAGCGGACCGCGACGAACTCGGTGTCCGAACACTTCTGCATAGTCTGGACGACCATCTC
>JAGCYR010000188.1 GCA_017960705.1 Clostridia bacterium
CGGGTGCGGAACAGTTCGAGGACCTATGCGGTGACCGATCGGGCGTTCGGTTCCCATTCACGCGCCGGGGTCTTTTCCTCGGTTTTAGCGGTCTCCTTCGCGCGGTCGAGCGCGGTCGGGTAGAGCGGCTTTGCGTGCAGCCACCGGAGCACCGCGGTCGCCCAATCAAGGTCGCGGGTGTAGCGCATCACTTTGGCGCGCGATACTTCCCGCGTCCACTGGGGATGGTAGAAGTAGCCGTCGGCGGGATCCTGCTTCGATTGGTAGAAGCGGATCATTTTTTCGGTGATCTCGGGACCGAGATAGGCGGCGAGATCCTCGTTCGGATCGAAGGGGCGGAGCCGCTGCACGATCTGGAGCGTGCTCTCCATATCGGGAAGGAATCCCTCGTTGTCCCGCGCGGAGTTGGCATAGTAGAAGCCGCCGAGGTCGGGGTCGTAGAGCGACGCCCACCAGCGGATCAGTTTTTCGGGGGCGTAGAACGTGCGGTAAAAGTCGCGCACCGCCTCCCTCGTCGCGGGGTCTGCGATCACGTCGAACCGCCTGTCCCATTCGGCTTCCCTGTCTTGATACTCTCTCTCCGTCACGCGAAGCTCCTCCTTGCCGTTCGACCGGAATGTGTCTCCCTCTTCAAAAAAGACCGGGGCGGCGTTCCGTCTTCTCTATTATAATACAGAACGCTCCATATTACAATAGCCGAATTTGCCCGCCGCTTGCGCGATTTTGACCACGGAAAGCGACGGCGCACGGTTTTCCCCGTTGATTGCAGCAAAACCGACGGCTCCCCGCGCCGATAAACGGCGCAATTCCAAAACATTTTTGAAAAACATCTTGACAATTCCCGCCGCGTCTGCTATAATCCTATTGTTCCGATGGGAACCAACCGAATACGGGGGAATTCCCGAGTGGCCAAAGGGGGCAGACTGTAAATCTGTTGTCTCTGACTTCGGTGGTCCGAATCCACCTTCCCCCACCAACAAGAGCGGCATCCGCAAGGGTGCCGCTCTTGTTGGTGGGCTCAGTCGTATTCGGACCACCCGAGTTTCCGTTGCGGAGCGGCGGAAACTCCAAGTCTCTCGCCATCCGAAAAAGATCTCCTTTCCTCATATTCGGGCGAGAGACGGTGGTAGCGCCGCCTGCGGCGCGTCCGAATCCGACCTTCGGTATCTTTTCGTAGTTCGCATTCGCCGCCCGAAGGTCGGGGAGTTTACTCACCAGACGCAGGGCGTGCGAATATTCGGGGCGCCGCCCCGAATATCCACCGGGGGCAGGCACCCCCCCTTGCTCTGCTCAGCGTTTGGTCTCTTTTCTCCACCTTGTGCCGTCCTTCCTTTTTTCGGGCGAGAGACTGTGGTAGCCCCCGCTCGCGGCGTGCCGAATCCCCTATGCTCCACTCCGTTGGTATCTTTAATCATTCCTTTTTAAAGTTACAAAACGGGTTCGTTTTTGTTTTTCGTTCTTCGGCGGTTTGCGGCGGATCCGCGCGGTCGGGTTACGGGGGGAGAAAAGACGGTCAGAGGGGGTAGTCGATCGGTTGGCGTTTGCGGTATACGGCGTAGCGGGTGAAGCCGAGCGCGGAGAGCCGCTTTCGGGCTTCCTCAAAGCCGGCGCCGACCCGTCCGGCTGCGTGCGCGTCGCTTCCGAACGTGATCCGCTTTCCGCCGAGATCGCGGTAGAGCGAGAGGATCGGTTCGTCGGGCATCATCATTCCGCCCGGCGCGGTGTCCGAGAGCCCCGAGGTGTTGACTTCAAGCGACCGTCCGCTCCGGATCACGGCGGAGAGGATCGCGGCGATCGCGTCGCGGTGGCGGACGAGGTCGACCCTCCGGCGGTACTTTCCGACGAGGTAGCGAAGCGGGCAGGTCAGGTGGGCGAGGACGTCGAAATCATTCTTTTCCGTCATCGTCGACACGAGCGACAGATAGTGCGCAAACAGCCCATCGATCTCTCCGTCGCTCCAACTCTCCCCGAAATCACAGCGCGAGTAGGCGTCGTTCAGTTTCCCGAACGACAGACAATGGACCGACCCGATCACGAGATCGTAGTCGGAAAGCGAGAGGATCGCCCGCCCGCCGTCCGGGTCGGAGAAATAATCCCCGATCTCCACCCCGCGCGCGACCGACAGGTCGGGATAGCGGTCCTGCGCTTCGTCCGCCTCCAGGACCGAGCGGGCGATCCTCTCGCGCGTTTCGGCGGGATCGACCCCGAACAGATCGGCGTGGTCGGTGATCGCGACGCCCGAAAGCCCCCGCGCCCGCGCGGCGCGGCAGATCGCGTCGAGGCTTTCCCTCGAATCGTGCGAACAATGCGTGTGCAGATGCTGGTCGTATGCGATCATACGGGGTCTTTCCCCCTTTCTTTCAAGAGAAGGCGCCGATCATTTCCCGTCCGGGGCAAAAAACGCCTTACCCACGTTATAACCGATCTCAAACTGATCCGCCTGGTTCCAATGATACTGATCCGATCCGAGCCCGTCGGTGTTCACCTTGCCGGTATTCGCATCGTATCTCGAGATCGCGTATTGAGAATTGTCCACAACGCGGCAGTTCGTTACGACGTTCGGAAGCCTTTTCTGCATCGCGATAAACTCCAGGTTGACGCTTTCCGCTCTCGGATATTCCAGGTTCTGCGTCTGCGAGATCGTGCCGACGACGATCGGCATTTCGGCGGCTCCCCGATCGTCTCCCCCCGTCATCCCCTGCAGGATATTCGCAACGTCGCGGCGGATATCGGATGCGAAATACGGAAACGCCACCGCGTATTCATCCGGCTCGTTGCGGTCGTTTTCGCCCTGCATCCAGTAAAGTCCCTTGATATTGACGTTGGTATATCCGATGGAACGCAGAGAGAACAAGCGATCTTTGATCACCTCTAAAAACTCGCGATAGAGCGCCCCGGTCATACTCGCCTTGTATTCCCCGTATCGGAAGCCCAGTTTCTCCAGGGCGTAGGAAGGCGGTACCCACGTGCCGTACTTGTTGCTGGGACCCGTGGAATCGGTCACCTTGGTAAGAAGACTCGTCCCGCCGTGACCGTATTTGATAATCCCGGCGGTTTTGCCGCTCGTTTCGTTGTAAACTTCGGCAAGCGCTTTTGCCATACCGGCTTCCGGTCCCATCTTTCCGCCGACCCCGAGCCCCAGTCTCGTCTTACACCACGCGAAATCCTGACTGTCGTAAGAGTCCGCCGTATCCCAACGGACTTTACCCGCGAAAAGAACGTTCGGGAAACCGGTTTTGAGTTCGGGGGCAAATTCGTACGCCGCGGCTTTGTCCACGACGGTCGAGAATCCGACGGCGTTTGACTGTCCCGCGACAAGATAAATGTCGATCACGTTTTCCTCGCTGTAAAAAAGTGTTTTCGTTTTGCCTTCGTCGTCCGGCGCCGACGTGGGCTCCGGGACTTTGCTCTCTTCCGTTTGCGGTTGGGTCTGCTGCTCGGTCTGCCGTTCGGTCTGCTGCTCTTCCGGTCCCCTCGCCGTGCAGGAAACGAGTGCAAGCAACGAGAACGCCGCGAGCAACGCCGCAAGTGTCCGTTTCATCGTCCTTCTCCTTTCGACGACCGTTTTTCCGCGTCTTGCTTACAGTATAGCGTTTTTTTCGCACGATTTCAATAAAATTTGTGCTCGATTGTATTAATTTTTTGTCGCGAAAAAAGGGGCGCCCCCGTCCGGGCGCGAAGCGCGAGACGGGGGGCGGTTTCGAATATTCGGCGTTTCCCGCCGTTTTTCGGAGCGCAGGATCAGGCAAGCGGGGCGAGCGCGGCGACGGCGTCGAAGCCCGAGACGCAGGAGGCGTGTTCCTTGACGTACGAGAGGGTCGCTCCCCCTCTCTTGAATTCCCCCTCAATCTGTGATATAATGTTAAAAACTCCAAAAGAAAATATAAAAGGAAACTATATGCTGATATTTGAACCGTTCTCTCTTGCGGCTCTGCAAAGGATCCTGCCCTACGTACGGGACGGGGTTTCCTGCAGCGATCTCTCCGCCGGCGCGCTGTTCATGTGGCAGGAGGGGAGCGATCTGCGCTTCTGTGAGTGGAACGATACGCTGATCATCCGGCAGGACAAGGGCGGGCAGCCCGCGTTCAGCCTGCCGATCGGCAAAGACCCGGACGGGATGATCGACGAACTGTTGGAATACGTGAAGAGCAACCGTCTGCCGCTTCGCTTTTTCGCGGTGGACGAGAAAGGTCTTGAAAAGATACGGAACGACAGTCGGCTGAAAGACCCTATGTGGGCGTACGATCCCCGCTGGAGCGATTACGTGTATTCGTTTGAAGAAGCCAAGACCTATCAAGGTCGGAAATTCCGCGGTCAACTCAATCATATCAACCACTTCCGCAAGCTGTACGGCGAGCCGGACGTCCGGTTTTTGACGCAGGAGGACCTCCCCGCCGTTTCGGACGTGCTCTCCGCCTACGAGACCGAGCATACGCCGGCGAGCCGTTTGGAGCGGCTGGAACTCGAACGGACGAAAGCGCTTCTTTCGGTTTACGGGTCGCTCGGGTTATACGCGGCGGGGCTGTTCGTCGACGGGAAGATCGCCGCCTTCACCGTGGGCGAGGTCGCGGGCGACGTGCTCTTGATCCACGTGGAAAAAGCCCTGAAAAGCTACCGGGGCGCCTATCCCGTCATATACTCCGGCTTCGTCCGCCTGACGGACGAAATGCCGGGACTCACGCTGCGGACCGTCAACCGCGAGGACGATTCGGGAGATCCCGGTCTGCGCACTTCCAAGATGCAGTACCACCCGATCGGCAAGATCGACAAATACCTCGTCCACGTCGATTCGCCTGCGAAAAGGATGCCGGACGTGCCCGAGATCGTATCCGGCGGGATCGTGCTGACCCCGTTCCGGGAGACCGACAAACAAGCCTACCGCGCGCTGAATACCGACGACCGGAACAACCGGTACTGGGGCTACGATTACCGCGAAGACGCGTATCTCGCCGAACCGATCAACGACGATACCTTCTACGACGCGGCGATCTTCGATATGCGGGTCGGGGACTCGGTCAACTTCGCGATCCGTCTGCGATCGGACGGCGAAATGATCGGCGAAGCGATCCTCTGGAACTTCACTTCCGACAACGCCGCCGAACTCGGCTGCCGCCTCTTCCCCCGGTATCAGGGGCTGGGCTACGGAAAAGCGGCGTTCCGGGCGGCAGCCGGCTTTGCGGAAAGAACTCTCCGCGTAAACGTTTACGCCCGCTGCGTCCGCGAAAACCTCCCGTCGTACCGCATGATCGAGGCGTGCGGTTTCAGACCCTGCCGCGCCGACAGGAAGCATCAATATTTCAGCCGCGA
>JAGCYR010000189.1 GCA_017960705.1 Clostridia bacterium
ACCCATCCCGCCGGTGTTCGGACCCTCGTCGCCGTCATAGATGCGCTTGTGGTCCATGGAACTGACCATCGGTTTCACGCACTCGCCGTCGGTGAACGCGAGCACCGAAACCTCGGGTCCCGTCAGGTATTCTTCGATCACGAGGCGACGTCCGCTCGCGCCGAACTTGCCGTCGCGCATGGCTTCCACGACCGCGTCCTCGACTTCCTTTCTCGTCATGGCGACGGTCACGCCCTTGCCGAGCGCCAGCCCGTCGGCTTTGACCACGATCGGAATGGGCGCGGTCTTGAGGTATTCGAGCGCGGCTTCAAGGTCGGTAAAGGTCTCGTACGCCGCCGTCGGGATGCCGTATTTCTTCATCAGATCCTTGGCGAAGACCTTGCTCCCCTCGATGATCGCGGCGTTGGCGCGCGGACCGAAACAGGGGATCCCGTGTCCTTCAAGCGCGTCGACGCAGCCGAGAACCAGCGGGTCGTCGGGGGCGACCACGGCGAAATCGATCCTGTTTTCGTAGGCGAACGCGACGATCTTGTCGATCTCGGTCGGACCGATCGGAACGCACACGGCGTCTCTTGCGATCCCCGCGTTGCCGGGGAGACAGTAGACCGTCTCCACCGCCGGGTTCTCTTTCAGTTTCCGGATCAGAGCGTGTTCGCGGCCGCCCCCGCCGACAACGAGCAGTTTCATATTGCCTCCGTTATACCGGTCGCCCGGTCAATTCTCTTAATGATGGAACAGACGCATGCCGGTGAACGACATCACCATTCCGTACTTGTCGGCGCACTCGATCACGAGGTCGTCGCGGATGGATCCGCCGGGTTCGGCGATATAGGCGACGCCGCTCTTTTTGGCGCGCTCGATGTTGTCGCTGAACGGGAAGAACGCGTCGGAACCGAGCGAGACGCCCGACTGCTTCGCGAGGAACGCCTTCTTGTCGGCGTCGGTCAGCGGTTCGGGACGGCGGGTAAAGTACTTCTGCCAGATGCCCTCGGCGGTGACGTCCTCCTCGTTCTGGTTGATGTAGCCGTCGATCACGTTGTCGCGGTCGGGGCGCCCGAGCGTGGGCAGGAACGGAAGGTCGAGCACCTTGTCGCACTGACGGAGGAACCAGGTGTCGGCTTTGCTGCCGGCGAGCCGGGTGCAGTGGATGCGCGACTGCTGACCCGCGCCGACGCCGATCGCCTGTCCGTCGTAGGCGAAGCAGACCGAGTTGGACTGGGTGTATTTCAGGGTGATGAGCGAGATGATGAGGTCGCGCGCGGCGGCTTCGGGCAGATCCTTGTTCTTGGTGACGATATTCGAGAGCAGAGCGCGGTCGATCCTGAAGTTGTTTCTTCCCTGCTCGAAGGTGATGCCGAACACCTGCTTGCGCTCGGCTTCTTCGGGGACGTAGGCGGGATCGATCTTGACGATATTGTACCCGCCCTTGCGCTTGGATTTCAGGATCTCGAGCGCCTCCGGATCGTAGCCCGGGGCGATGATGCCGTCGGAGACCTCGCGCTTGATCATCTTCGCCGTGGTGGCGTCGCAGACGTCGGAGAGCGCGACCCAGTCTCCGAAGGAGCACATACGGTCGGTGCCTCTCGCACGGGCGTAGGCGCAAGCGAGGGGGGACTTGTCAAGATCCTCGATATCATCGACGAAGCAGGCGCGTTTCAGTTTGTCGGAAAGCGGGAGACCGACAGCCGCGGACGTCGGGCTAACGTGCTTGAAGCTGGCGACCGCGGGAAGCCCGAGCGCCTCCTTCAGCTCCTTGACGAGTTGCCAGGAGTTGAACGCGTCGAGGAAGTTGATGTAGCCGGGTCTGCCGTTCAGGATCTCGATCGGGAGATCCTCGCCGCCGCGCATATAGATCTTCGCGGGCTTCTGGTTGGGGTTGCAGCCGTATTTCAGTTCAAACTCTTTCATTTCGTTCTCCTCTTTCTTTTACGCGTTCTGGTTGATGAGCCGTTTTTCCTCTTTGCCGGTCGCAAGATCGGTGTAGCGGACGAAGAGGCTGATGCGGTTGTCGTGGTTCAGGGCGTCCCAGAGGGAGTTCGTGAAGGCGTCGATATCGTTGCCGATCTTGACGCGTTCGGGTTCGCCCTGGAAAGTCGGGAGCGGCGAGCCGTCGCCGACGTAGGTGTGGATGAAGTGCCCGAGTCCGGGAAGCGCGGTATAGGAGAAGGTGTAGCGGTTGCAGGCGGTCCCTTCCGCGTCGGCGCTCTTCAGGATGCTCATCTCGTAGGAGAAGTCCTTTTTCGAGAAGGTGAGGATGCCGCTGATGCGCGGGGTGAAGTTCGGAGAATCGGGCTCGAACGAACGGGTCTCAAGCGACGTTTTGAAGGATTTGCCCTCCGCAAGACCCTCGTAGATGGTATCGGTCTGGTCGCCGTTGGTGACGATCAGGTTGTTTTCGTAGGTGCGTTCCGCCGCGTAGATGATGAGCGACGGATCCTCGACGAGAGACGCGTCGAAGGGCTCGGTGTAGAGCGCGTCGTCGCGCTCGACGAAGATACGGTTGCGGCTGTTGCGGCTGCGCCCCATGATGAAGTAGGCGGTAACTGCCGACTTACCGTCGGCGGACTTGCCGATCACGATGCCGCGTCCGACGTAGCTGTTGTCGCGGATCAGTTCCGCGATGTCGTTGATCCCATAAACGTTCATTTCAATTCTCCTTATATCTGATTTGTTCGGATACCAGTTCGACGGCGGCGGGCAGGATCTTCCACTCTGCCAGCCGCATCACGCGTTTCTGCAGGGTTTCGGGGGTGTCGGTCGGCAGGATCTTCACCGCCTTCTGCAGAATGATCTCTCCCCCGTCGGGGATCTCGTTGACGAAATGCACCGTCGCCCCCGTGACCTTGACCCCCTTCGCGAGCGCGGCTTCGTGGACCTTGAGCCCGTAGAAGCCCTCTCCGCAGAACGAGGGGATAAGCGACGGGTGGACGTTCACGATCCGGCGGTCGTAGTCGCGGGTGAAGTCCGCAGAGAGGATCGAGAGGAAGCCGGCAAGGACGATCAGGTCGACCTTATAATCTTTCAAGGCACGGCGGATCTCTTTTTCCATTCCCTCCTGCCCGCCGCACTCTTTCTTTACGAAAGTCGCGGTCGGGATCCCGGCGCTTTTCGCGCGTTCGAGAGCGTAGGCGCCCGCCTTGTTCGAGATCACGAGAACGATCTCTCCGTTCCTGATGATCCCGTTCTTTTCGGCGTCGATCAGCGCCTGCAGGTTGGTGCCGCCGCCCGAGACGAGGACGGCGATCCGCGTCTTATCCTTCATTCTTTTCGCCTCCGTCGGCGGGGGTTTCGGCGGGTGCGGGGGTCTGATCCTTCTTTTTCATCGCGCCGAGGACGGCGAGCAGCGGCAGGATCACGCTCCCGATCGAGTTGCCGAGCACCGCCGCGATCTCAAACGTGGCGATCTTACCGCTGGCGATCCCGGAGGCGCCGAAATAGAACATATCGGCGATCGAGTGCTCAAAGCCCGCGAGGATGAAGACCGGGATCCCGAACAGCACGCCGATCGGGCTCTTCTTCGAGCGGAAGATCTCGACGGCGATATACATCAGGACGCCGCAGAAGATCGCGCGGACGAGGGTGGAGCCGAAGGACTGTTCGAGCTTGGCTTGGCAGATCGCCTCCGCCCTCTCTCCGAGGTTGGGGATCATCTTCCGGACCAGCATCCCGACCGGGAAGGTCACGGCGAGATTGGCGCAAAGCCCGATCCCGAGGGTCGCGAGGTTCTTCGGGGAATGATCCTCGACGAGGTAACCTATCTTCCCCGTGTAGAGGTAAAGACCGAGGTAGCAGATCGAGAGCAGGGCGACCGAGAAGAAGACCGCGCCGTAGTAGCGGTTATCGGAGCAGGCGAGGAACACGCTGCCCCCGATGGAGATCATAATCGCGGCGGAGACGCCGCCCGTCACCGTTTTCAGCATATTCTGATTTTTTCGGCGCCGCGTTCGATCCGACCGATCACGTAGGCGTCTTCGCCCGCGTCTTTCAGGATCGACAGAGCCGAATCAACCTCCTTTTCCGGGACGACGACGCTCATACCGACGCCCATATTGAAGGTGTTGAACATATCGCGCTCGGAAACGTTTCCGGTCTTTGCGATCAGGTCGAAGATGGGAAGGACGCGCACCGATTTGCGGTCGATCACAGCGGTAAGCCCGTCGGGAACGCTGCGCGGGATGTTCTCGTAGAAGCCGCCGCCCGTGATGTGGGAGATGCTGCGGACCGCGACCTTCTCCAGCAGCGCGAGGATGGGCTTGACGTAGATCTTGGTCGGAGCGATCAAGGCGTCGCCGAGCGAGATCCCGCCGAGCTCTTCGCGGGGGGTGGTCAGGTCGCAATGCTCGACGTCGAAGACCTTGCGGACGAGCGAGAAGCCGTTGGAGTGCACCCCCGACGAGGGCAGCGCGATCACGACGTCGCCCGGCTGCATGGTCGTGTTGTCAATGATCTTCTTGCGGTCGACGATCCCGGTGCAGTAGCCCGCGAGGTCGTACTCGTTTGCGGGATAGAAGCCCGGCATTTCGGCGGTCTCCCCTCCGATCAGCGCGGCGCCCGACTGCACGCAGCCGTCGGCGACGCCGGAGACGATATCCGCGATACGCTCGGGCACGTTCTTACCGCACGCGATGTAGTCGAGGAAGAACAGGGGCTTCGCGCCGCAGCAGATGACGTCGTTGACGCACATCGCGACGCAGTCGATCCCGACCGTGTTGTGGCGGTCGAGCAGGAACGCGAGTTTCAGTTTGGTGCCGACGCCGTCGGTCCCGCTGACCAGGATCGGTTCGGTCATACCGGAGAGGTCGGGAGCAAACAGCCCGCCGAACCCGCCGATGCCCGACACCACCCCGGGAGTGGTCGTCCGTTTGACGTGGCTCTTCATCAGATCGACGGCGCGGTAGCCGGCGGTGATGTCCACGCCCGCGTCGGCGTACGCCTTGGATCTCGAATTCTCAATCATCGTTCTTCTCCTTTCCGTTCCAGCAGTAGGTGCAGAGCTTGCACATCGGAAGTCCGATCGCCTCGGCGAGCCCGTCGAGCGTCTGGAAATCGACCGACGCGAGGTGCATCTTCCGGCAGATCGCCTCGCGCATCGCTTTTCCGCGTTCGGTCGAGCCGTCGCTGTACTCGTCGAGGTGGTATAGTCCCTCTTCCCCTTCGAGTTCGACGATGACGTTCCGGGTGAGCAGTTCCATATCCCCCGTGGAACGGGTAAAGTTCAGGTATTTGCAGCCGTACATGATGGGCGGGCAGGCGGAGCGCATATGCACCTTCTTCGCCCCGGTGTCGTAGAGGAACTCGACGGTCTCGCGGATCTGCGTACCGCGGACGATACTGTCGTCGACGAAGAGCAGTTCGCGCCCCGCGATCAGCTCGTCCACCGGCACCTGCTTCATTCTGGCGATCCGGTTGCGCTCCTTCTGGCTCGACGGCATAAAGCTGCGCGGCCAGGTTGGGGTGTACTTGATGAAGGGACGGGCGAACGGGATGTGGCTCTTGTTCGAGTAGCCGATCGCGTGCGGCGTTCCCGAGTCGGGCACGCC
>JAGCYR010000190.1 GCA_017960705.1 Clostridia bacterium
GGAGGAGGCGGTGCGCCGCCTGACGTTGGAGCGCGGGGAAACGCGGGACGACCGGATCGCGGAGCTCGCGGGCGCTTTCGGCGTACGCTCTGTTCGGGCTGTCGCTCTCGGGGGTCGCCGCGGGACTGTTCACGCTCTTCGTTTCCCGCCGCTACGGCGCGCTCAAGGGGTGCGTCGCGGGACTGCTCATGACGCTCGGGATCGGACCGCTCTACGCCCCGGCGTTCGCTTTGTTCGGGCTGTTTTCGGGGATCCTCTGGGAGGTCGGCGCGGTCTACGCCGTCGGGCTCGGGGTGGGCGCCGCCTCGGTCTGGTGCTCCTACGTCGGGGGACTCTCCGGCTTCCTCTCGACCGCACCCGAACTCACCGTCGCGGCTCTGTTCGGACTTCCGTTGGTGCCGCGGGTTCTGTCGGCGGGGCGGGTCTTGCGCGAGGAGGAGGACGCCCGATTGGGGGAGGAGGCGGTGCGCCGCCTGACGTTGGAGCGCGGGGAAACGCGGGACGACCGGATCGCGGAGCTCGCGGGCGCCTTCTCTTCCCTGTCCCGCGTGTTTCAGACCATGACCGACGGCACGGGGCGACCCGACCGGGCGGAGTACGTATCGGCTTGCGACGCCGCGTGCGAAAAATACTGTAACGGATGTGTGAGACGCACAGAATGCTGGGAAAAGGGCGACCGCTCGGCGTACGAAGCGGTGAAGATCCTCTCGGAGCGGCTCTATACCGAGCGCCCCGCGTCGGTCGAGTGTCTGCCCGAGGGGGCGATCCGCGAATGCGAATACCTCGACGCGATTTTGTCAGACATCCGGGAGGCGGGCGCCGCTCTGCTCCGCTCGTCGCGGGTCGGACGGCTCGGCGAGGGGATTGGGCTGGATTACGAACTGGTGGCGAAACTGCTCTCCGAGGCGGCGGAAGCCGACCGCGCCGAGAACCGCGAGGACGTCAAGCTCGGGCTGGAACTGCGAAAGCGGCTGCTTGACTTCGGGATCACGAGCGGCACCGTCGCGGCGTACGGCACCCGTCGGCGCTGGATCGTGGCGGGAGGCGTAGGCTGGGAGGGCGCGTCTGCCGACGCCGAGGCGATCCGACGGGCGTTCGAGGAGGTCGCGGGAACGCCACTGACCAAGCCCGCGTTTGAGATCAAGGGCGGGGTCGTGACCCTCGAAACAAAAACGGCGCGCCGCTTCCGCGTTGAGACCTGCCGCGCCTACCGCTCAGCCGACCCGGGCGGGAGCTCGGGCGACACGGTCGGCTTCTTCGAGAACCGGGAGGACTACTTCTACGCCCTGCTCTCGGACGGGATGGGGTGCGGACCGACCGCCGCCCTGACCTCGGGCGTGGCGACCCTGTTTCTTGAAAAGATGCTCGCCGCGGGCAACTCCAAGACCACCGCCCTGAAACTCTTGAACAACCTGCTCCGCAACTGCGGGGAGGAGAACGCCGCGACGGTCGACCTGCTCGAATTCGACCTGCTTACGGGTCGGGCGACCTTCATCAAGAGCGGCGCCGCGCCCTCCTACGTCAAGCGCGGCGGGAGCCTCTTCCGCATCCGCTCGAAAACCGTGCCGGTCGGGATGATGGCGACCCTCGACGCCGAGAAGATCCGCTTCGACGCTTCTCCCGGCGACGTGATCGTGATGCTCTCGGACGGGGTCAGCCAGACGCCGGAGGATGCGCCGTGGCTGCTCGAGCTGCTCTCGGGAAAATGGGAGGACGATCTTCAGAACGTCGCGCAGAGGATCGTCGCCGTGGCGAGCCGCACCCGCGAACACAAGGACGACCTCTCGGTCGCTCTGATCCGCGTCCTTCCCGTCGGGGCGGGGGCGGAAGAAACCGGGGGTCCCCCGGCGGCAGCGGAGAAAACGGCGGCGACCGGGTCGGTCGCCGCGATCCCCGTAACGGCGGACGCGCCCGCGGACGCGCTTGCGCCGGCGGAACCGCCCGCCCCGTTCCCGGAAACGCCGCCGGACCTGACCGAAGCGCCCGACGAAGGGGAACCGCCGCCCGCAACCGAAGCCCCGCCGCCGGAGGAGCCGATCCCGGAAGAACCGCCCCCGGAGGAACCGCTCTTGGAGGAACCGTTCGCCGCGGTCGTTCCGTTCCCGCAGTCCGACGCGGGAGAGGGCGAACAGGCGGCGTCCTGACAAACGAAAAATGCCGCCCGTGCGACGCACGGGCGGTTGTTTTACGTTGCGGGAAAGGGATTTTCGATCTCCCGTTTCCTCTTTCGGAAAAGGACGAGGAAGATCACGAGGTCGACCGCCAGCGTGATGCCCCAAGAGACGGGATAGGAGATCATCAGCGTCCGGAGCGACGGGGAGAGCGGCACGACGAAGGCGATCCAGAGGATACGCAGCCCGCAGATCCCGCCGATCGCGACCGCGGTCGGAAGAAGCGAGGCGCCCATTCCGCGGATGGCGCTCGAGAGCACGCCCATAAAGCCGCAGAGGAAGTAGGTCCCGACCACGATGGTCAGCCGCGAGAACGCGACCTGAACGGCGTCGGGGGAATCGGGGAGATAGAGCCGGACGAGCGGATCGCGGAACAGAAGGATCGCGCCGTCGACCGCCGCCCAGAAGATCATCACGTAAAGGAGGCAGACGAGCACCGCCCGCCCGATCCTCTTCGTGTTCTTCGCCCCGTAGTTCTGCCCGACGAACGCCATGCTCGCTGCGTCGGGGGCGTTGATCGCCGTCCATCCGAAGCCCTCGAGGTTCGCAGACGCGGTCGACGCCGCGATCACGACGTCGCCGAACGAGTTGATGGTCGATTGGATCAGCACGTTCGAGAAGGAGAACAAGCTCGACTGGATCCCCGCCGGAACGCCGTGGCGCAGGATGCGGAGCAGCTGATTCTTGTGCAGAGAGATCTTTTTGAAACTGAGTTTGCAGGCGTTGTTCAGCCGCGTGAGGAAGAAGAGCGCGGCGGCGGCGGAAAGGTACTGGCTCGTGATGGTGGCGATCGCGACCCCGTCGACCGACATCGAAAGCCCGAGCACGAACAGCAGGTTCAGCCCCACGTTGACCAGCCCCGCGCCCCCGAGGATGAAGAGCGGACGGCGCGTGTCGCCCGAGGTGCGGAGGATCGCCGCCCCGAAATTGTAGACCATATTGGCGGGCGTACCGCAGAAGTAGATACGGAGGTAGAGCGAGGCGTCGTCGATCAGCGTTTCCGAGCAGTTCATCCAGCGGAGAAACGTCGGCGCGAAGACAAACCCGACCGCCCCGACCAGAAGCCCGAGCAGAGCCGAGACGGCGATCGCCGTATGCGTCAAAGCCGACGCCTCTTTGTCGTCCCTTGCCCCCAGCGCGATCGCGATGGTGACGCTCGACCCGACCGAAAGCCCGAGGAACAGACCGATCAGCAGGTTGATGAGCGACCCGGTACAGCCGACCGCGGGCAGCGCCGTTTCGCCGTTCTCGGCGAAGTTGCTGAGAACGATCAGGTCGGCGGCGTTATAGAACAGCGAAAGAAGCCCCGTCAGGATGACCGGAAGCGCAAACGCGAAAACGCCCGGAAACAGGGGGCCGGACACCATATTGAGACCCCGCGCGCGGGGGCGCGGGACGGCGGGGGTTCGCTCGGGATCGGGCGAGCCGGCGGTTTTCGGTTCCATGAAAACGACCTTTCGAGTATAGTCAGAACTCGTTTTTCAAACTTCTTGCGAACAGCCGCTTGATGCAGTCGGCAAGCGGCAGACCGTGATAGAGAACGTCCTCGACCCCGCGGCAGATCGGAAGATCGACGCCGTTCCGGTCGGCAAGGGCGGTCAGCGCTCGGACGGTGTAATATCCCTCCGCAAGCTCCCCGAATTCCTCTCCTTTGGCAAACGCCTCGCCGAACCGGCGGTTGTGGCTGTAGGGGGAGAAGAGCGTCGCCTCGTAGTCGCCGAGGTGACAGAGCCCGTAGGCGGAGGTCGGGTTGCCGCCGACCGCCTCGATCAGCCGCGCGATCTCACGGGTTCCGCGGGACATCAGCGCCCCTTTCAGGGAGGGGATGCCGAGTCCGTCGAGGAACCCCGCGGCGATCCCGACCACGTTCTTCGCGGCGGCGCCGATTTCGTTGCCGACAAGATCCTGCCCGTAGTAAAAACGGATCAGATCGCCCGAGAACGCGTCGACCAGCGTCTGTTTGGTCGGTTCGTCGGCGCTGTCGATCACCATGCAGTTCGGGATCCCCGCGCAGAACGCCTGCACGTGTCCGGGTCCGATCCAGACGGCGACCTTCATCCTTCCGCCAAGTTCCTCCTCCGCGACCGTCGAGAGCCGCTTGCCGCTCCCGATCTCCAGCCCCTTCATACAGAGGACCAGCGTTTTCGGCAGCTCTGTTTCCGCCGCGACCTCTTTGAGCAGCGAACGAAGCTGTTGAGAGGGGATCGAAACGACGAGCATCTCCGCGCCGGAAAGCGCGGCGGAGAGGGAAGTTTCGAGTTTCACGCCGGCGGGCAGTTCCATCAGGGCGTTTTTGCGCGTTCGGATCAGTTCCTCCATCCGGCGGGAGCCAGGTCTGCCGAACAGCGTGACCGCGTGTCCGAGGTCGGAGAGGTATTTGGCGATGAACGCGCCCCAGCGGCCGCAGCCGACCACCGACAGATTGTAAAGTTTTCTTTGCATTTTGTTTCCTTTCGGGGTTTAAGAGGGGAGAAGTCCGACGAGGTCGTTCGGGCTTACCGTGACAAGTCCGCATTCCCCGAGGCGGCGGGGGAGCGAGACGGTGGCTTTGCCGCCGCCCTCCCACGGAAGAGCGAGGAACGACGCGCGCAGTTCCTCGTCGGAGACGAGGGCGGAGTTCGGCAGTCCGTGGTAGGAGAGCAATCCGACGAGATCGGATAAAAAGTCCTGCCTGCAGAAGCCGGTTTTCAAGGCGTAGCGGGTCGCCGCCGCAAGGCCGATCGCAATCGTTTCGGAAAAATCGATCTCCCCGTCGGCGTCGGGGGCTTTATCGTGTAGCGCGGCCCGGACCGCCCATCCGAAGGACGTGCCGAGGCAGTCGAACAGTGCGGTCTTGCCTGCATCGAGCAGGTCGAAGCGGATGGACAGACACCGCCGGATCACGGCGGCGCGGTCGAAATCGGTGTAAAGAAGATCGAACAGCAATCGGTCGAAACCGACGGCGTAACGGACCAGGTCGATCAGCCCGCGCTTGTTATCGGCGTCCGAGACGGGCAGCGACGGGTCGCAGAGGATAAGACCCGGAGCTTCGCCGAACGCAAACCCGAGCTGCGCTTCAAAGGTCGTCGGAACCAGAGCGTAGGGAAGCCCGGGGTAGTGATCGTCCGCAAACAGGATCGCGCTGCCGATCTTCTCGGCGTCGCCTGTGATCAGAAGCGCGTCGGCGTCGGTCGGATAGTCCGGAAATCCTTCGTCGGGGAGCCGGACTAAGGTCTGCCCCGCTTTGGCAAGCGATTTGAGCAGCGCGGACGGCGCCGGGTCGGTATCGGGCAGGTCGCACAGCCACAGGAAGCGCCTCGCGCCTCCGCCGGGCGGGGAGAGCAGGGAACCGGCTTTTTTCAGGATCCCGTATTCGACGAAGATCTCACAGGGCAGTTTCTTCGGTTTGATCGGTTTCATCCGCGTTTCCTCCTTCCCGGTTTTCGTCTCCATAGATTATACCGCAAGGGAGCCGGATTGTCAAACGGTTTCGGCGTTTTCTTCCTCTTTTTTACGCGTGGGCGCGAAACGGTTTACATTTTTCGACGCATGTGGTACAATAGAGAAAAAGACGCTTTGGGAGGTCGGTATGGTTTCAAGGATCTACAGCGCCGGGATCGTCGGCGTGGAGGGCTACGAGGTCACGGTCGAATGCAGCGCGTGGAACCGGATCCCGCTGTTCGAGCTGGTGGGGCTGCCCGACGCCGCCGTGAAGGAGGCGAAGGAACGGGTGCGGAACGCCTGCGAGAACGTGGGCATTCCGTTTCCGTCGCTCGAGCTCACCGTCAATCTCGCCCCCGCCGACCGCAAAAAGGAGGGGGCGGGCTTCGATCTGCCCATCCTCTGCAGCATCCTGCAGTGCGCCGGAAAGATCCCGCGCGATCTCGATCTCTCCGCCGTCTCGATGGTCGGGGAACTCTCGCTTTCGGGGGAGATCCGCCCGGTGAACGGCTGCCTCTGCGTCGCCCTCGCCGCCCGTGCGGCGGGAAGAAAGATCCTCTACGTGCCGGAGCAGAACGCGCGCGAGGCGGCGGTGGTCTCGGGGCTCACCGTCTACGGCGTGCGCGACCTTGCTACCCTGCTCGCCCACCTGAACGGGAAGACCGCTCTGACCCCGACCGTCTTCGACCGCGCGGATTTCGTCCCCGACGAGGGCGCCGACGTCCCCGATTTCTCGGAGGTGAAAGGACAGGAAAAGGCGAAGCGGGCGCTCGAGATCGCCGCGGCGGGCGGACACAACGTGCTTCTGATCGGACCTCCCGGCTCGGGCAAGTCCATGCTCGCCAAGCGCCTGCCCTCGATCCTGCCGGCTCTGACCTTCGAGGAGGCGCTTGAAACTACCAAGATCCACTCGGTCGAGGGCATCCTCGGCGGGAAAGGGCTGGTCACGCGCCGTCCCTTCCGTTCGCCCCACCATACCGTCAGCCCGGCGGGACTGACCGGCGGCGGGAGCCAGCCGAGACCGGGCGAGATCTCGCTCGCGCACAACGGCGTACTGTTCCTTGACGAGTTGCCGGAGTTCCCGAAATCGGCGACCGAGATCCTGCGTCAGCCGCTGGAGGACGGGGTGGTGACGGTGACAAGAGTGCTCGCCAAGACCACCTATCCGGCGCGTTTTATGCTGGTTTGCGCCATGAACCCCTGCCGATGCGGCTATTACGGCGACCCTAACCACACCTGCACGTGTACCCCCGAGCAGGTGCGGCGCTATCTTTCGAAGATCAGCGGGCCGCTGCTCGACCGGATCGATATCCAGGTGGAGGTGCCCGCCGTGACCTACGACGAGATGGCGGATAAGACCCGGTCGGGCGAGCCGTCGAAGATCATCCGCGAACGCGTGAACGGGGCGCGCCGCTTTGCCGAGGCACGCTCCGAGAAGCTCGGACTCGCCGTCCGTCCGAACGCCGCGATCCCGCCGAAAGAGATCTCGAAGCTCTGCCCGCTCGAGCCGGCGGCGGAAGCGCTGCTCCGCGACGCGTTTGAGAAACTCGGGATGTCCGCCCGCGGACACGAC
>JAGCYR010000191.1 GCA_017960705.1 Clostridia bacterium
CCGTCGTCGTTTTCGATATCGCAGAGCGGGAGCCGGGTGCGCGTGAAGCGGTCGGCAAACGGCTTGTAGTCAAGCGAGAGGACGGTCGCGGCGCCGTTGGCGGGGACGGTATAGGAGAACTCGGTCGGGAGCAGGTCGGTTTCCTCCCCGAAGTCGTAGAGCGCGAGTTTTCCTTTCCCCGAAACGGGAGAAAGCGAGTCGTTGGAAACGGTGACGGTCAGCTTGCCGTCCTGCTCCGCGATTGAGCAGATCACGGGCTTCGCGCAGCGTTTGAAGGCGTAGAAGGCGGGCTTCGCGACCCCGTAATAATCGATCAGAGACCAACTGTTCGCCGCGGGCCAGCAATCGTTCAGCATCCAGAAGAGGATGCCCGACGAAAACCACTTGTTCCGGCGGTAGAGTTCCACCCCGAGCCGTACCCATTCGCAGTGCATCTCTTGCATCTTGGCGACCCGGTCTTCCCCGCTCTCGTACTTGCCGAAGAGTTTTTCGGTCATCTTGTCGAGATGTCCGTAGAGCGTCAGCGGCTTGATCGACGGATTGGTTTTGGTGTGGAACTCGGACATCGCCTGATCGTCCCCGAAAATATCCTCGTCCGAAAGAAAGCGGCGGAGGGTCGAGACGAAAGGCATCCCCATCGTGGGCTGTTCGGCGTTGAAGCGGGTCAGGTACTGCGACATGGTTTCCCGCCAGTCGGACAGGTCGTTTTCGCGGACGTAGCGGAAGAACGCCCCGAGGAAGAAGGTGCTGTGCGACGTGCCGCGGGTCGGGCTGCAATACGGGTCGCCGCCGTAGGGGGAGGACGGGAGGAACCGGCGGGCGGGATCGAGTTCGGAGAGGATCGGCGCGATGACCTTCGCCGCAAGATAGCCCGGGAAATCGGTCTTGTTCTCGTTGCCGTAGACGGCGTTCTCGTTGTCGCCGTTCCAGAACGCGAGGCAAGGATGATTGCGGAGCCGCAGAGCCCCGGCTCTCGCCTCCAGCTTCAATTCGTCAAGGAACCATTCCTCGTTTTCGGGATAGGTGCCGCAAGCCATCAAAAAGTCCTGCGCCACGAGGATCCCGAGGCGGTCGCATTCGCTGTAAAACTCGTCGCGCTCGAAGATGCCGCCGCCCCAGACGCGGATCATATTGACCCCGCATTTGCGGCTCGTTTCGAGTATCTTCGCGATCTTTTCGGGGGTCTCGGCGGACGGGAAGGGTTCGCAGGGGACCCAGTCGGCGCCCTTGCAGAAGACGGGCGTTCCGTTGACCACGACCGTAAACCCCGAGGTGGTCTCGTTGTTGTCCTTGCCTTTCGCGAAGGGTTGGCTTTGGATCTTTTTGCAGCGTTCGGATTCCGGGCTGCCGGGGCGGTCGACCGGCTGGCTCAAAGTGATCCGGCGGATACCGAACTTGACCGAGGTCTCCCCCGCCGGGGTGCTCGCCGTCAGGGTATAGAGCGGCTGCTTTCCGTACCCGTTCGGGTACCAGAGACGGGCGTCGGGGATATCGATCCACTCTTCGAGCGACGGATCGAGCAAAACGCGCGTTTTTGCAAAGACGGTCTTGCCGTCGGGATCGGCAATCGAAAGAGAGAGGACGTCGCCGTTGTTTTGGAAGTCCGAGAGCGAAAAGGCGACCTTGATCTGCGCGGAGCCGGGCAGGATCTCTTCGGTCGTGACGTAGACCCCCGCGACGGTATTGGGCTGACGGAAAACCAGCCGCACGTCGCGAAAAACACCCATCGTGACGAAGCGGTCGACCCAATCCCAGCCGTAGGTGCATTGGATCCGTCTGGTGTGGAGCCGCTCGGTCGTGAAGGCGCCCGGGAGACTCGGTTTGCCCTCGACCTCCCGGATCGGGGAGCGGAAACGCACCTCCAGCCGGTTGGTCCCCCGTTTCAGAACGCCGTCGACGGGAAAGGCGTGCGGGATGAACATATTGTGCGCCTCGCCGACCTTTTGCCCGTTCAAACAGATATCGCAGTAGGTGTCCAGCCCGTCGAATTCAAGGAACGCGGCGGGGGAAAGATCCGGGACGTCGAATTCGCGGGCGTACGTAACGTCGCAGTTCTCGATCCACTGCACGGTTTTCGACCGATCGCGGTAATAGAAATCCCCGATCTTCCCGCAAGAGAGCAGGTCTGTATGGATACACCCCGGCACCGTCGCGGGGAACGAGACGGTCTCTCCTTTTTCGGTTACGTATTCGCCCTGCCAGGCGCCGTTCAAAAGCATTTGCGTTTCCTCTCTTTCAGTGGGGGGTGGTTCAGTTTTTTTCAGGCAGCGTAACGGTAAACGTCGTTCCGTCCTGTTCGCTGCTCGTGACCGATATTCTGCCCTTGATCGCCTCGGTCAGGTTCTTCGCGATCGAGAGCCCGAGCCCGTGTCCGCCTACGCTTCTGGCGGAATCGGCGCGATAGAAGCGGTCGAACAGATGGGCAAGATCGCCGTCGGAAATCACGCCTTGATTCTTCACCGTGAAGACGATCTGTTTCTTCCGCGAAAGCGCGACCTCCACTTTGTTTCCCGGCTCGGAATACTTGACCGCGTTGTCGATCAAAATCTGCGCGACGCGGGAGAAGGAATCGCGATCGGAGGGGGCGACGATATCCGGCTCGATCTCGGCTTCGATCCCGACGCCCTTCTCAAAGGCGACCGGCTCGAAGTGCATCACCGTCTCGCCGAGCAGATCCGAAAGATCGACGGGAGAAAGCTCAATGCCCGCCCCGACGGTCTCGGAACGCGAGAGTTCGAGCATCTTCTCGGTCAGACCCTTCATCCGCTCCGCCTCTTCGTCGGTCGCCTCGATCCATTTCATTTGCGATGCGACCGTGGCGTCTGGATGGGCGCGGAGGATGTTGTTGTTCGCCAGAATGACGGTCAAGGGGGTGCGCAGATCGTGCGAGACGTCGGCGACGAACCGCTTCTGCCCCTCCCACGCCTCGGAGACGGGTTTGAGCGCCAGCCCCGACAAAAACAGGCTGACTCCGAAGAGAAGCCCGACGCCCAGAACGAAGACGACGACCGAGATCAGAAGGTCGCGCCGAAGCGTCCCGGAGAGGGTCGCGTAGGAGGAAAAGGCGATCTCGGTCCCCTCGGCGGTCAGATAGCGGCGGTAGATCAGGTCGAGCGAACGCTGAACGCCCTCGTCGCTCTTTGACGCGAGCGCTTGCCTCACCGCCTCCGCAAGATCTTCCTCGTTCATATCCGCGTTCATCGCGAAGGTGCGGGTAATATTGCCGTCACCGTCGCAGAGGACGGCGAAGGAGTAGACCGACGGGAGCTCGTCCCGCCCCATCCGCGGCAGCCTCCTGTCGGGTCCTTCGCCGCCCGGGGGAGGTTCTTCCCCGTTCTGCGGGGGGTCCGCTTGAAACTCGCCTTCCCCGCCCTCCGGGGGAAGTTCGGCGGGGGGTTCGTCGGTATTCATACGCGCGATCTGTGAAACGCGGTCGAGCGAGCTGTAGATCTCGCGTTCCTGCGCCCGGTAGGAGGTGACCACGTTGAAGACCAGGACGACCAGCAGAACCAGCGTCGCCAGCACCAGATTGATCAGCGTGAACTTACGCTTCAGTTTTTTCAGCATCGCGCGCCTCCAGTTTGTAGCCCACACGCTTGACCGTCACGATCTCGCACCGCGAGCCGAGATGGTTCAGCTTCTTTCTTAAAAAGGAAACGTACGCCTCGACGTTGTTGTCGCCGGCGTCGGATTCGTAGCCCCAGATCTTGGTGATGAGGTCCTCTTTTTGCAGAATGGCGCCGCCGTTCGCGATCAGGTAGCGGATCATCTCGCCCTCGCGGAAGCTGAGCCCGATCGAGCGCCCCGTCGCGGTGCTGCAGAGTTCCATCGACGAGATCCGGAAGGTCAGGTCGCCGTAGGTCATCTCGTCGAGCACGACCTCGCCCTTCCTTCTCGAAAGAACGCGCACGCGGGCGAGCAGCTCGCCGGGCGAAAAGGGTTTGGTCATATAGTCGTCCGCCCCGGCGTCGAGCCCCCTGATCTTGTCGGTGACCTCGCCCCGCGCGGTCAGCATCAGAACGGGGGTGGCGATCTTCTTTTTCCGGAGCGCCGAAACGATCTCAAAGCCGTTCATCCCGGGCAGCATCACGTCGAGGATGATGACGTCGTAGATGCCGCTCTCGGCGTAGGCGAGCCCGTCGGTTCCGGTATAAACGGTATCGACCATGTATTTCACTTCGGTCAGGATCTCGGAGAGCGCGTCGGCAAGCCGCCGTTCGTCCTCCACTACAAGGATGGTCATATCGTACCTCCGTTTTTCGTCCGTCTTTATTGTACCACTTTTTTCGCGGTTACACAACCATTTTATTTACGAAAACTGAAACAAAACTGAAACGGTTTTTCAGTTGGCTTTCAGTTTTGCGGGGTACAATGGACGCGGAAACCGGAAGAAGGGCTCTTCCGAAGAAAAAAGAGGTGACCGATATGAAGAAAAAACTGCTTGCGCTGATACTTACGGCTTCCCTGCTCGTTCTGCTCCTTGCGGGGTGTTCGCTCGGGGGAACGGGCGACGTCGGGGGACAGAGCGGCGCCGCCGGATCGTCGGATACGAACGCCGCGGCGAGCGATCCCCTCCCCACCGTAGAGGTCAAGGACGCGGAGGAGGAGAAGGTCGAGATCGAGGGCGATTTCACGATCACGGGCAGCGAGACCGGGATCACGCTTGACGGAAACGTCTACACCATCACGGAAGCCGGGACCTATACCCTCTCGGGGAATCTCCCGGAGGGACGGATCGTCGTGAACGTGCCGGACGACGGCGAGGTGACGCTTCTGCTTTCGGGCGCGTCGCTCTCGTCGACCGAAAACGCGGTGATTTGGGCGACCGAGGCGGGCGAGCTGACCGTCAAGTGCGCCGAAAACACCTACAACGAAATAAACGACCTGCGCGAAGCGAAAAGCGAGGACGACGATACGCAGGGCGCGGGGGCGATCACGGCGTTCTGCGACCTGCATATCACGGGCAAGGGCTCGCTTGTGGTGACCGGGTCCTATAACAACGGGATCCACACCAAAGACGACCTGAAGATCAAGAACGTGACCCTGAAAGTGACCGCGCCGAACAACGCGCTGAAGGGCAACGATTCGGTCAAGATCGAATCGGGCGACCTGATCCTGATCTCGACCGGGGGCGACGGCATCAAGACCGAGAACACCGACGTCTCGTCCAAGGGCAACCAGCGCGGCACGGTGGCGCTCGAAGGCGGGACCATCGCGATCCTCGCGGCTTGCGACGGGATCGACGCGGCGTACGACGTGACGATCGCGGAGGGCGTTGCGCTCTCGGTCAAGACGGCGAGCTACTCGTCGTACTCGGGCGAGGCGGTTTCGAGTTCGTCGGTCGAAATGCACCTGATCGTTCCGACCTCGGCGTACTCGTCGAGTTATCGCTACGCGGCGTATTTCACCAAAAGCGGGGACGATTCCGGTGTATGGGCGGACGCGACCTACGATACGACGGTGCGCTCGGGCAGAACGCAGTATTACGCCCTGAAGCTGTCGATCCCGTCGGGATACACCTCGGTCGCGTTCTACCGCTTCCCCGACGGATCTGCAAACGCTCTGACCGGCTACGACGCGAAGACCGCG
>JAGCYR010000192.1 GCA_017960705.1 Clostridia bacterium
AAAGCACGCTCTGGCTCTTCACCGCTTCGAGGAACGCCGTGACGCAATCCTCGCCGATAAACTTGATCTTGCCCTCCGAAACGAGTTTATCGAAATCGCCGCGGAGAACGTCGGAGAAAACGTCGAGGCGCTCGATCTCGGACAGGACCGCCGCCGCCCCCTCGGTCGTGATCTGGCATCCGTCGGGTCCGTAGACCTTGTAGCCGTTGTACTTGGACGGGTTGTGCGACGCCGTGACCACGACGCCGGCGGAACAGCCGTAGTAGCGGACGGCGAACGAAAGCGCCGGAGTGGGCATCAGTTCGGGATAGAGGAAGACCTCGAGCCCGTGTGCCGCAAACACGCCGGCGGCGACCCGGCTGAATACGTCGGACTTGATCCGGCTGTCGTACGCGACGGCGATCTTCTTCACCGCCGGGAAGGTCACGTTCACGTAGTTCGCAAGCCCCTGCGACGCCTTCGCGACCGTATAGACGTTCATCCGGTTGGTGCCGGCGCCGATCACGCCGCGAAGCCCGCCCGTACCGAATTCGAGATCGCGGTAGAACGCGTCCTCGATCTCGGCGTCGGTCATCTTCGACAGTTCCGCCGAAAGCTCGACGGCGTTTTTCTTCCATTCCTCGTACTTTGCCTGGTATTCGTTGCGATCCATTGATCTTGCCTCACATTCGCTCGTATGATCTGACGCCGGGGACCTCTCCCCCGCTCCGGCGTCCGGGAAACGAGGGGGTTTTGACCGTTTCGCTCTGAAAACGCGGACGGATTTTATCTTCTGTGGTGATTCAAGAAGCGCTTCAGATCCTTCATCGCCTTGGTCAGCACGTCGGGATCGGGGAGCATAACGATCCGGAACCGCATATCCTCGGTCCAGTCGAAGCCGTTGCCCGGGATGACCAGGACGTTCGATTCGTGCAGGAACTTCATCGCGAAATCCTGCCCGTCCTTGAAGGTGAACTTCTCCTTTTCAAGCCCCGGGAACAGGTAGAATGCGGCGCGGTTCTTCTCGTAGTACACGCCGTCGATCTGATCCAGCCCCTCGGTGGTAGCTCTTCTCTGTTCGTAGAGGCGACCGCCCGGGACCAGCATCTCGCGGGTGCTCTCGCTGTCGACCAGAGCCGCGGGGATGACGAGCTGGGTAAGGGCGTTTCCGCAAAGACGCATCGACGCCAGTTTCATCACGCCGTCCTTGACCTCGTCGAGTTCGCCCTTCGGACCCGAGAAGACCATCCAGCCGCAGCGGAAGCCGCAGATGATATGGCTCTTGGAAAGCCCGTTGAAAGTGACGCAGGGAACGTCGGGCGCGATCGCGCCGATGGATTCGTGGCGGAGCCCGTCCATCACGAGCCGGTCGTAGATCTCGTCGGCGAGCAAAACCAGATGGTTTTGACGGGCGATTTCGGCGATGGCGACCAGCGTATCGTGCGAATAGACGGCGCCGGTCGGGTTGTTCGGGTTGATGATCAGGATCGCCTTGGTGTGCGGCGTGATCTTCGACTTGATATCGTCGATGTCGGGATTCCAATGGTTGTTCGGATCGCAGCGGTAGAACACCGGTCTGCCCCCGCAGAGGTAAGCGTTGTTGCTCCAGAGCGAGTAGCAGGGGGTCGGCAGGAGCAGTTCGTCGTTGGTGCCGATCAGCGAGTTCATCAGCATCGACGCCGCCTCGCTGACGCCGTTGCAGATAAAGACGTCGTTCGGCATAATGCCCTGCAGTCCGCGCCCGATGTGGTAGGTGCAGATGACGCTCCGCGCCGTCGCCATACCGCGGACGTCGCAGTACGGAACCGCCTCGTCGATATGGAGGGCGAGCGCCTGCCGCACCGAGTTCGGGAGCTGGAATCCGAAGCGCCCCGGGTTACCGGTATTCAGTTTCAGGACGTTCGTCCCCTCGGATTCCATGCGCAGCGCCTCCTGATAGAGGGGACCGCGGATGTCGGAATGAACGTGTTCGAGTCTGTCGGAACAATGTACCATAGTATAGTATAACCTCGATTAATTGTATTACTCTTCCCCGTTTCGGGAAACTTTACGGAAATCAGACTTCCTCGCGGAAGGTGTCGGGACGGGCGGGGTTGAAGATCTCGTTGCAGGTCATCACGGTCACAAGGTCCTCGGTGTCGCTGAGATTTATGATGTTGTGCGTCCAGCCGGGGATCATATGCACCGCCTCGATCCTGTCGCCCGAGACCTCGAATTCGACCGTCTCGCCGGTGTTGACGTTGCGCTCGCGGATCAGCCCGTGTCCCTTGACGACGATGAAGAGCTCCCACTTGCTGTTGTGCCAGTGCTGCCCCTTCGTGATGCCGGGGCGGCTGATATTGACGCTGACCTGCCCGCAATCGGCGGTGTGGACCAGTTCGGTGAACGATCCGCGGTCGTCGACGTTCATTTTCAGGGCGTATTTCACCTTTTCCGGCGGGAGGTAGGTCAGGTAGAGCGAGTAGAGCTTCTTTGCAAACGAGCCGTCGGGCATCTTAGGCATCATGAGCGTCTTCGGCTGGTCCGCAAACGAGAGCAGCAGATCCACGATCTCGCCGAGCGTGACTTTGTGCGTTTTCGGCACGCAGCAGTAGCGGCCGTCCGCGCGGATCACGGTCTCGACCCCGTCGAACTCGCACCGCGTTTCCTTGCCCTCGAGCAGATCAAACATCCCCTCGATAAGATCGTCGATATAGAGCAGTTCAAGCTCGGTCGAGCGGTCGTTCACGGTATAGGGCTGATCGTTCGCGATCGCCCAGCAGAAGGTGCTGACCGCCGAATTGTATTTCGGACGGCTGTGCCCAATCAGATTCGGGAAACGGTAGACCGCGATCTTCGCGCCGGTCTCGCGACCGTACGCAAACAGCAGTTCCTCGCCCGCCTGTTTGCTCCTGCCGTATTCGCTGTTTCCGAATCGTCCGGCGAGCGTCGCCTGGATCGACGAGGAGAGCATCACGGGGGCGGCGTTGGCGTGGCGTTTCAGGGCGGCGAGCAGTTCGGACGTAAAGCCGAAGTTGCCCTTCATGAAGTCGGCGGGATCCTCGGGACGGTTGACCCCCGCGAGGTGAAAGACGAAGTCGCACCTCGAAGCGAAAGCGTCAAGTTCCTCCGCCGTGTTGCCGAGATCGTATTCGCAGATCTCATCAATCGAAAGACCCGGGCGCGTTTTGTTCTTGCCGTCGCGGATCGTCTTCAGGTTGTTGACGAGCGCCGTGCCGACCATTCCCTTCGCGCCGGTCACCAGTATCTTCACAGATCCTTCCTCCAGACCATCCGGTTGACGATCCCGACGTAGGACTGGATGATCTTCACGACCTTATCCGAAACGTTCTCGTCGGTGTAGTCGGGAACGGGAACGCCGTTGTCGCCGTTCTTCACCATCTCGACGGCGAGATCGACCGCGCCGAGCAGCCCCTTCTCGTCGATGCCGGAGAGGACGAAGCAGCCCTTGTCCAGCGCCTCCGGGCGTTCGGTCGAGGTGCGGATGCAGACCGCGGGGAACGATTTGCCGATCGAACAGAAGAAGGAACTCTCCTCCGGAAGCGTGCCGCTGTCGGAGACGACGCAGAAGGCGTTCGTCTGCAGGCAGTTGTAGTCGTGGAAGCCGAGCGGCTCGTGCCGGATCACGCGGGGATCGAGCTTGAAGCCCGACGCGTCGAGTTTCTTGCCGCTTCTCGGGTGGCAGGAATAGAGGACCGGTAGGTCGTACTTCGCCGCCATCCGGTTGATCGCGTTAAAGAGCGACGTGAAGTTCTTTTCGGTGTCGATATTCTCCTCGCGGTGCGCCGAAAGCAGGATGTACTTCCCTTTTTCGAGCCCGAGCTTCTTGTGGATATCGGACTTTTCGATCGCCGCGAGATTGGTGCGCAAAACCTCCGCCATCGGCGAGCCGGTCACGTAGGTCCGCTCCTTCGGCAGACCGCAGTCGGCAAGATACCTGCGGGCGTGCTCGGAGTAGGCGAGATTGACGTCCGAAATAATGTCGACGATGCGGCGGTTTGTCTCCTCGGGGAGGCACTCGTCCTTGCAGCGATTGCCCGCCTCCATATGGAAGATCGGGATATGCAGGCGCTTCGCCCCGATGACCGAGAGGCAGGAGTTGGTGTCGCCGAGCACCAAAACGGCGTCGGGCTTGATTTCCGCCATCAGCCGATAGCTTTTGGCGATGATGTTGCCCATCGTTTCCCCGAGGTCGGCGCCGACGGCGTCAAGGTAGACGTCGGGATCGGCAAGCCCGAGATCGCGGAAGAACACGCCGTTCAGATTGTAGTCGTAGTTCTGTCCGGTATGGGCGAGCAGCGTGTCGAAGTAGCGTCGGCATTTCCCGATCACGGCAGAGAGGCGGATGATCTCGGGGCGGGTGCCGACGACGATCAGGAGACGGACGCGTCCGTCGTTCTTCCACTTCACGTTTTCAAACATCAGTTGCCCTCCTTCAGGCGGTTCTGAATATAGGACAGAGAGGCGATCTTCGCCTTCGTTTCCTCAAGCGTGAGCTGTTTGGTGTTGTTGCTGTTGAACTCGGAAAGCGTGCATCTCTTTTCGTCGCCTTCCTTAAAATAGCGGTCGTAGTTCAGGTCGCGGTTGTCTGCGGGCACGCGGTAGAAGTTGCCCATATCGATCGCCTTCGCGCACTCCTCGTTGGTGAGCAGCGTCTCGTACATCTTTTCGCCGTGACGGATCCCGATGACCTTGACCATCTTTTTGTCGCCGCCGAAGAGTTCGCAGACCGCCTCGACCTGCGTTTTGATGGAGCAGGCGGGTGCCTTCTGGATCAGGAGGTCGCCGTTCTGCCCGTGCTCAAAGGCGAAGAGGACGAGGTCGACCGCCTCCTCGAGCGACATAATGAAACGCGTCATCGCGGGCTCGGTGACCGTGATGGGCATCCCTGCGCGGATCTGGTCGATCCAGAGCGGGATGACCGAGCCGCGGCTGCACATCACGTT
>JAGCYR010000193.1 GCA_017960705.1 Clostridia bacterium
CCGAAGCCGCGGAGCGCGACCATATTCAGCATCTCGTCGACGCGGCGGCGGATCTCGCTCTTCGGCGCTTTGCCTTTGAGCGCAAACGCGATATTGTCAAACACGTTGAGGTGAGGGAACAGGGCGTACCGCTGGAACACGGTGTTGACCTGCCTCTGATAGGCGGGAACTTCATTGATCGGTTTTCCGTCGAAAAGGATCTCACCGCAATCGGGCGTTTCAAAGCCCCCGATCAGGCGGAGCGTCGTGGTCTTCCCGCAGCCGGAAGGACCGAGCAGCGTCACGAACTCCCTGTCGCGGATATACAGATTCATATCCGAGAGGACAACCTCTCCGTCAAAGGATTTCGTAACGCCCTTTAACTCAATAAGTTTGCCCGCGGTGCCGTAGGGAACCGATTGGAACAATTCGGAAGGGAGATAGTTGAAATCGATCTGCATAACCGCCGCGGAAACGATCTCAAGACCGAACAAACCGAGAATCAGATAAAGACACGGATTGCCGACGGCAGTCCGGTTGAGTTCGGTAAACTTGTCTCTGACGATCTTTCCTCTCGTAAACCACCAGAACAAAGAGTAAAACGGGACGAAAATAAGGCACAGAACCTCTGCCGTACAACTTGTTTCATCCTTCGTTATCGCCTTCACGTTCTTGGCGAGCAGATATTTCCAGTAGACCAGATAGATACCGAGGGTAACGATCGACAGCATAATGCAAATGCCGATCATCCGTTTGTTCACGGGATGCAGATTGATGCTCCCGTTCGGCGCGGTATCCGTCGGATGCAGTTCCGGATCGTTCATTTTTTGCGTTCTCGCGCTCCCTTCTCTTTCGTCGGCTGCCGACCCGCAAAAAAGCGGACGGGGGACCCCGATCTTCCGGGCGTCCCGCGACTTATTGCAACACATTATAGCAAAAAGCGAAGCGGATTGCAATACGTTTCTAAAAAAAATTAAAAAATTTGATAGGTCGCGATTATCCGCGAGATACCGCGATTAACCGAAACGGCAAACAGACAATCTCTTAAAATCTCTTAAAATCTCCCGTTTCCTCTCAAATGCTCAAAAAAAGTTGTTCTCCGGCAAGGGGTGCGAGAGCAGCGAAAAGAGCAAAAAAACCGTAAAATAAAATCCCCCGCCGAATGCGTAAAGCAAAGCCAAAGCGACGGTCAGAGAGAGCGCGAGAGAGAAAAGAGACGCAAACGACGCGATCGCCTCCGCCCGCGCGGGGGAAAAACGCGACGAGAGCAGACAGAAAAGCGCCCGCCCGCCGTCGTGGTCCGAGATCGGGATCAGGTTGGAGAGTCCCGTGGAGAGAAAGATCCAGCCCGCCTCGGTAAAATAGGGCGAAACGGGCGCGAACAGGAAGAGACACGCCCCGGGGATCAGGTTGGCGAGAGGTCCCGCGAGGGAAACAAGGCACTCCGAACGGTAGGAGAGCGCGGCGGGGGCAAAGAAACGGAATCCCCCCGCGACGGGGGAAAAGCCCGGAACGCCCTCTCCGAGCAGGTAAAACGCGAGCAGATGTCCCCCCTCGTGCACCGCGAGCGCGAGCGAAAGAAGGCACGCGCGGTAAACCGGGGTGAACCCAAACAGGCAGACGACCGACGAAAGGACGGGGATCCACGGCAAAACCGCGGCGAGCCGCCCCGCAACCCTTCCCCTTTCGTCGAAAACCGCCCGGCAACGGATATCTCCGTTATCGGGCGGCGTTTGCACTTCCTTACTTCTTGTCGGCTTGCTCTTTGTTCCGGTCATCCAACGCTCTTTTTTGGATCAGGGTGATCTCGTCCCGGGAAAAGCGCGCGTCGGGAGATTCTTTTACCTCGTCCCACTTGCTTTTGACCTCGGGGTACAGCCCCAGTTCCATATCGTTGAAAAACCGCAATTGGAGCTGGCGCGACTTGACGTTGTAGACGAGCAGTACCTCAAAGGGTCCGGAACCGTTTTCAAAGGGGTAACTCCACTCCGTATAATAGTAGATCTCCCGTTTGGAAACGGCGTATTTATCGAACGTCGATATCTCGAGTAGGCTCGGATCGTCGAAATAATCGTAAAACTCCTTCATCGCGGCGACCTCGTTTTCGTATTCGTAGAGCCCCCCGCAGGAGGAGAGCGCGAAGACCAAAAGGATCGCCAAAAGCAGGATCCCGCAAACGTGCGTCCGTACTGCGGCCTTACGTTCCGTCATTTCTTTTTCCCCCGTTCGATCCGATCTCGCCGTTTCCACCGGCTGTTCCCATCATACCACGCCGCGCGTCCTCTGTCAAGCAGAACCGTATATTTTCACGCGATATTTGCATATTTCCGCAAGTTTTAATCACATTGTAACTCATTTATGTAAAGAGGTTGCCTTTTACGGGATCCGAGCCGGGAGGGATCCCGGAGGGCGCGACCGTATTGGCGCCTCGCGTCCGCCCGCGCCCGGACGGGTCATCCTATGAAGAAAGGAAAGAAATCATGCGGGATCGGGTCGCGGCGATTGACTTTTCCGCTCTTTTGCGGTACAATAATAAGGAATTGAAACGGTTTGCGGGCAAGCCCGCGGAAACGGGGACCGATATGGAGAAGAATCAGGCGAAACAGAGGATCGGCGAGCTGCGCGAGACGCTCGCCTATCACGCGCGTCTCTATTACCAGATGGACGCGCCCGAGATCTCCGACTACGAATACGACGCGCTCTTCCGGGAACTCACCGAACTCGAAGCGGCGTTCCCCGAGTTCGACGACCCCAACTCCCCCACCAAGCGGGTCGGCGGCGCGGCGAGCGAAAAGTTCGAGAAGGTCGCCCACGCGGTCCCGATGGGAAGTCTCGACGACGTGTTTTCGGAGGAGGAACTCGGGGGGTTTCTTTCCGAAATGGAGAAAGTTCTCGAAAAACCCGTCTATTCGGTCGAGCCCAAGATCGACGGTCTGTCGGTCGGGCTGACCTACGAAAACGGGAAACTGACCCTCGGGGCGACCCGGGGCGACGGGCTGGTCGGCGAGGACGTGACGGCGAATCTCCGTACCGTGCGCTCGATCCCCCTGACCCTGCCCGAACCCATTCCGCATCTGGTCGTCCGGGGCGAGGTCTATATGCCGCGCGAGGTCTTCGACGAATTGAACGCGGTGCGCGAATCCGAGGGGCTGCCGCTCTTCGCCAATCCCCGCAACGCCGCCGCCGGATCGCTCCGGCAGCTGGATCCGAAGATCACCGCCTCGCGGCGGCTGGATATTCTGGTCTTCAATCTCCAGGAGGGCAACCCGTTTGAGGACGGTGAACCGGAGTCGCACGGCAAAACGCTCGACCGGCTCGCCAAGCTCGGGTTCCACGTCCTGCCCCACCGCATCGTGACGAGCGATCCCGAAGAGGTGCTGGCGCACGTCCGGCGGCTGGGTGAACTCCGCTCTTCCCTGCCCTTCGATATCGACGGCGCGGTGATCAAGATCGACGGGCTTGCCGACCGGGTGACGGTGGGCGAAGGAACGGGCAGACCCAAGTGGGCGGTGGCGTACAAGTACCCGCCGGAACAGCAGACCACCAGATTGCTCGATATCACCCTGCAGGTCGGGCGCACCGGGGTCCTCACCCCGACGGCGGAACTGTCCCCCGTGCGTCTGGCGGGCAGTACGGTTTCCCGCGCCACGCTGCACAACGACGGCTTTATCGCGGAACGGGATATCCGCATCGGCGACCTCGTCGTGGTGCAGAAGGCG
>JAGCYR010000194.1 GCA_017960705.1 Clostridia bacterium
AACTACTACCGCGATCCTACCGAAGCGGCGCTCGTCATGACGGCGAAGCGCCCGAAGGAGTCTACTTAAGATATGTACGTACTTGGCTTTGAATCCTCCTGCGACGAGACCTCCGCGGCGGTTCTCGAAGCGGTCGACGGGGAACTGTTCGTCCGCTCGAATATCGTCGCGTCGCAGATCCCGGTCCACCGGCTTTACGGGGGCGTGGTCCCCGAGATCGCGAGCCGCGCGCACGTCGAGGTCATCTCCCGCATCACGGGGGAGGCGCTCGATACGGCGGGGATCAAACTTTCCGACGTCGGATTGATCGCCGTGACCGACCACCCGGGGCTGATCGGGGCGCTGCTCGTCGCGGTCAACTTCGCGAAGGGGCTCGCGTCTGCAAACGGCATCCCCTTGGTCGGCGTGGATCACATACGGGGGCATATCGCCTCCGCCTACCTCGCGGGGGCGGGGGAGACCCCGAAACCGCCCTTCATCGCGCTCGCCCTCTCCGGCGGGCATACCTCGATCTACCACGCGAGGACCTACACCGACTGGGAGACCGTCGGCTCGACCCGCGACGACGCGATCGGCGAGGCGTTCGACAAGATCGGACGGCTGATCGGTCTGGAATATCCGGCGGGCGCCGCATTCGATAAACTCGCCGCGGAAGGGTTCCGGCAGGCGACCGGGACCGATTCCCCCTCGCTTGCGGAGTACGAAGCGAGCGAAGCGGGGCGCGATCCGAAAATGAAACTCCCGTCCCCGGCGCTCCCGGGCGAGACGCTCGACTTCTCGTTCTCGGGACTCAAGACCGCCGCCATCAATCTGCTGCATCATCTCGAGCAGACGGGCGGGGAACTCCCGAAGGCGCTCTTCGCCGCCCGCTACACCGCGCTCTGCGTCGAGGCGGTGTCGAAAAAACTCGGTATGGCGATCGACCGCTATCCCGATCTTCCCGTCACGGTCGCCGGCGGGGTCTCCGCCAACTCGCATCTGCGCCGGGAACTCTCCGCTTTGGCGAAAAAGCGCGGCGTCAAACTGTTTATCCCGCCTCTGCCGTTCTGCGGCGACAACGCCGCCATGATCGGAGCGCAGGGATATTACGAATATCTGGCGGGCAACCTCCGGGACAGTTCGCTGAACGCTTCGGCGCTCGATACCTGACGCGAAATACCAATACACAAAGGAAACCGATATGGCAAACGCAAAGAACCAAAGCAAGAACAACGAAAAAAACGAGCAGATCCGTCAGTCGGAGGAAAGCGATCTCCGCGCCAAGGTGTCGCCCGTCGTGGTGCGCCGTCTCCCCCGGTACCACCGCTACCTCGGGGAACTGCTCCGGCTGGGCATCTATCGCATCAGTTCGGGAGAACTGTCGAAGATGATGGAGGTCAACGCCAGCCAGATCCGGCAGGACCTCAACTGCTTCGGCGGATTCGGACAGCAGGGCTACGGCTATAACGTCAAGTTCCTCTACGGCAAGATCGGCGAGGTCCTCGGCACCGAGGAGGGATTCCGCGCCGTCATCGTCGGGGCGGGCAACCTCGGACGGGCGCTCGCCGCCAGCCACATGTTCGAGCGGCGAGGGGTCGAGCGGATCGCGATGTTCGACGTCAACCCCGACGTGATCGGCTCGACCGTCTCTGATCTCCCGGTCTTGGACGTTGCGGAACTCGAATCGTTCTGCGAAAAAGAGAAGCCCGAGATCGCCGTCCTGACCGTGCCGAAAGAGGCGGCGGAGGGGGTCGCGGCGCGGCTCGCGAAGGCGGGGGTGCGCGGCATCTGGAACTTCGCGAATATGGAACTGAAGCTCGACGACTATCCCGACGTGTACGTTCTGAACGTGCATCTCGGAGACTCGCTGATGGTGTTAAGCTACGGGATCCGCTCCCGGATGAAGTGATGAATATGAAAGAAAAAACCGATAAAACCGTCCTGAAGGTAAACGACGGGATCCGCGGCGACGTCCCGCGTCTGGCGGGGAAGATCGCGCTCCGCGAAGCGTCGGCGGACGATCTGCGCGTCCTTCTCGTGTTCCTCGAACGGGGAGCCGAACGTATCGCGCGCGACGCCGGGGTCTCGCAAGCCCGCGCGGACGCCGCTCTGGACTACTGGCGCGAAGCCGGGATTTTGACCGAGGGGATCGGGACCGAAACGGTGAACGATATCGAAGAAAAGAAACGTCCGCTTCTTCCCGCGGACCAACTTTCCCCTATGACGGGAGAGGAAACTGCCGAGATCATTCGTCGCCGTGATTTGTCTGGTGTACTCGACGAGGCACAGCGCACGCTTGGAAGGGTTTTCAATCCTGCAGAAATGAAAATCGTCGTTGGACTTGCCGAGCAACTCGAACTCGAGCCGGGGTACATATTGACTTTAATCTCTTGGTATCACAATCAGGGGAAGAACTCACTGAATTATGTTGAGCGGAAGGCGTATGCGCTCGTTCGGGAGGGGATTGAAACGCTTGCTCAACTTGAGGCGTACATTTCCCGTTGCGAAATGGCGGCGAGCGGGATTGGACAGATACGCAAAATGTTCGGGATCGGGGAACGTGCCCTCTCTAAAGCCGAGGAAAATCGGTTTACACGATGGCTCATTGACGAGAAGATTTCGATCGAGGTTATTGGGATCGCTTACGATTTAACGGTCGATCAAACGGGAAAAGCATCGTCGGCTTACACCGATAAGATCCTGAAAAAGTGGATTAAAGCGGGAGTTATCGGAAGCGCCGAAGAAGTCGAGCATTTCGTCGAACGCGAAAAAGCCGAGCGCGGACAGGCGGCGGCGCAGAATAACGGGCGCGGCCCTAAGCACGATCCCATTCCGAGCACCTACGACAGCGGGGACTTTTTCGCCCGCGCCGTCGAGCGGAGTTATCAGAAGAAGAAATAAAGTTGCCCGAGTGAAAGGAGCTTTATCATGGCATATCTTGCGGAACAGATCCGGGAGGCAAGGCAGAGGATCGCCGACCGCCGTCTATCCGCCGTGGAATCGGCGGAGGAGCGGCGTCGCGAGGTCGAAGCGAAGAGCCCCGAGATCGCCCAAATAGACGCCGCGCTCGCCAAGACCGCCCGGCGGATCTTCGAGATCTCGGCGGCGGGGCCCGACGGCGTGCGGGAAAAGATCGAAAAACTGCGGAAAGAAAACGAGGAACTGCTCTCCGAACGGCGGGCGATCCTCGATACTCTCGGCTATCCCGGGGACTATACCGAGATCCGCTATACCTGCCCGATCTGTCAGGACACCGGTTACGACGGGACCAGAATGTGCGCGTGCCTGAAACGCGAGCTGGTTGCCGAGGGCTTCCGCGCGTCGGGGATCGGACGTCTGATCGAAAAGCAGTCGTTCGAGAACTTCTCGCTCGACTATTATCGGTCGTCCGAGAAGGACTACGCCCTGATGGAGCAGACGCTTGAAGCGGCGAAGGAATTTGCCGAGACCGTGCCGCCGCAGTACGGCAACCTCCTGATGATGGGCGGGACCGGGCTCGGGAAGACCCACCTCTCCACCGCGATCGCCCGCCGGGTGATCGAGAGAGGCTACGAGGTGCGCTACGAGAACGCGCAGAACGTGATCGCCGCCTACGAACACGACCGCTTCCGGAGCGGACGGGACGGGGAGGACGAGCGGAGCGCGATCTACCTTGACGCGGAGCTTCTGATCCTCGACGATCTCGGCACCGAGCTGGTCAACTCCTTCTCGGTCTCGGCGATCTACCATCTTCTCAACACTCGGATCAACCGGGAGAAACCCACGATCATCAGCACCAACCTGATGCAGGAGGAACTGCAGGCGAAGTATTCCGACCGGATCTTCAGCCGCCTGCTCGGCGAATACCGGATCCTGCTCTTCAAGGGAACCAACGTCCGCTACCTGAAAAAATAACGGGAGAAAACGATGAAAAAGATTCTGATCCTTCTGCTGCTTATCGCCCTGCTGCTGCCGCTCGTCTCCTGCGGGAAAGACCCGGTCGGGACCGAGCTCGAAACGACGGCGCCCGAAACCACGGCGGAGACCGACGTCGAGGAAGACGTCGAACTGAAATGCACCGTCACCCCCGCCGCGCTCGGCGGGTCGGTGCCGATCCATACCGCCCTGCAGGCGGCGTACCTTTCGGACACCGTCTTTTCCGTCGCCAATTACGCGGAGGGCTTGGACGAGTTTTCCCGTCCGACGCCGATCGTCCTCACCTGGGACGTCGATTTCGAATCGGGGGAGAACGAGCTTCTGTATTTCGTCGTCCGCATCTGGACGCAAAGCGACAAGTCCGACGAACGGGCGTTTATCGTCGGCGGGTCGGAGAGGGAATACCGCTTCTATAACGCCTATATCGGGCAGCGGTATTACTGGAACGTGACGGCGTACGGAACCGACGGCGAGGTCATTCCGTCTGACGCGGTCTTCTTCAAAACCGAGAACGCGGCGCCGCGCAATCTCTTCGTCGACGGGGTCACCAACGTTCGGGATCTCGGCGGCAGAAAGACCGTGGACGGCGGACGCGTCCGGCAGGGACTTTTGTTCCGGGGCGGGAGACTCGATACCGAAGGGGACCCCGTGATTACCGACAAGGGGATCGCGACGATGCGGCAGACGCTCGGGATCAAAACCGAACTCGATCTGCGCACGGATAAAGAATCGGGCAAGATCACCAAATCGTTCCTCGGAGACAGCGTGAACTACTACCGTCGTACGCTGTCCGGCAAATTTGCACCGGACGCCACCCTCAACGGCAATCTCAAAAAGGTGTTCGCCTTGCTGGCGGACCAAAACAACTATCCGATCTTTTTCCATTGTGCGGCGGGGGCGGATCGCACGGGGCTGGTCGCCTGGTTCGTAGGCGGTTTGTGCGGGGTGTCCGAGGATGAACTCTGGCGCGATTATCTGCAGACCAACTTTGCCGAAATCGGGGGATCGAGAGCCAAGAGCACGATCGAGAACGCGTATCCCAAAACGCTGAAAAACACGGCGGGCGAATCCTACGCGCAAAAGGTTTACAACTATCTGAACAATACGGTGGGCGTTCCAAAGGAACAACTCGACGCCGTGATCCGGATCATGAAAGCCGCGCCCGGAGAGACCCTTTCGTACACGATGCCGAAGATCCCTGCGGGGCATACCCACACGCCGGCGGAGGCATATACCGTGATCGAGGCGTCGACCTGCTCGTCCGAGGGGGTCAAGGTCAAATACTGCACGGGCTGCGGCGAGTTCCTCTCCGACACGGTCGCGGCGATCCCGGTGGATCCCGACGCGCACGAAGCCGACTGGAACGTGGTTCGTCAGCCGACCCTCGTCGATCAGGCGGACGGGAGCCGGAACGGCACCTGTATCTATTGCGGCAAGCACGTCGAAGAGACGCTGAAATTTGCGCCGACCGCCTTCGTCTTCACGGATCAGAGCGTGGGCTCCTACAAGGCTGAAAAATACTATCTTGCAGAGGCGATGCAGGGCAAGCACTTCTACCCGACGGCAAACGACCCCGACGGCAACGACCTCTATATCGAGTTCTCGGTCTTCTATCACCGGACGACGCAGAATCTCGATCCGGAGTGCAATCCGTACGCGACCGTCCGCCTGTCGGCAGAGAGCGTGCTCTTCTGGTCGCCCGCAGCCGATACGCCGAGCTCCTGGTGCAAGTACGCCGGGGGGTTCGAGGGTACGGCGGACAACTTTGTGAATCCCGTCTCCGACAGCGAGGTGACGACGCCCGCGAATATAGTGAAAGAGGCGGGCGTTTACGCCGACTATCCGAATATCGGCGGCAGCGATCCCGACGTTCCCGCGTTCGGCTGGCACCGGATCGGGATGCGGATCCACGAGGAGCTGACCAACGCGTCCGCTCTGAAAAAGGATACGACCGCCGGCGCGACCGCGGCGAAATACCGCCTGACGCTGACCGTCTACTTCGACGGCGTTCCGGCGTATAAACTCAAGACCGACGACAGCGCGCACCCGATGCGCTCGATGTACGATCCGCTCTTCACCGCCGCGTCCGACGGCAAGGGCGGGATCGTCTACACCGATATCGGTGAGGACCGCTACGTCATTCCGTTCACGCTGAACGGAACCACCGCCAAGAGCGGCAAGTACGTCTACGTTGCGATCGCGGACGCCGTCGTCAGCTGCGGCAAGGGCTTCGTTCAGAAGGTCGAAAAACTCTCGTCGCCGACCGAATCGACCTTGACTTTCCCCACGGGGGCGGCTATTTCCGCGCCGATCTATTACAGGGTGATCGCCGACTGAAAACCGGTTTTCAACCGGGAAAGGGAAACCAATGAAAAGATTACTGATCCTTCTGCTCCTGCTTTCGATGCTGCTCCCGCTGGTCTCCTGCGGGAAGGACCCGGTCGAAACCGAACCCGACCTGACGACCGCGCTGATCGAAACGACGGCGGCGGCAACCGAGGGAGAACCCGAGCCCGAATCCGAGCCGCTCGAATGCTCGGTCCGTTTGGCGTCGCTCGGCAATTCGGTGTCGATCCATACCGCGGTGCAGAAGGCGTATTTTGCCGACGCCGACGCGGACAACGTCACGAACTACGCGGAGGGCAAGGACGAACTGTCCCGTCCGACGCCGATCGTCCTTACCTGGGACGTCGATTTTACGTCGGGTGAGAACGATCTTTGGTATTTTATCGTCCGGATCTGGACCAAACCCGACAAATCCGACGTGAGATCCTATCTCGTCGACAGGACGAAGAGGGAATATCGTTTCTACAACGCCATGATCGCGCAGAAGTATTACTGGAGCGTGACCGCGTACGACTCTGACGGAGCCGCCGCCGCGATGAGCGCGGCGACCTTCACGACCGAGACCCAGGCGCCGCGCAACCTCTACGTGGACGGCGTCAAAAACGTCCGGGATCTCGGCGGCAGGGCGACCGAGGACGGCGGCCGCGTCCGGCAGGGGCTTCTGTACCGGGGCGGGGAACTCAACAATTCGAACGGGACCCCCCTGATCACCGACGAGGGGATCGCGACCATGCGGCAGACCTTCGGGATCAAGACCGAACTCGATCTGCGCAGAAAAAACAGTGAAAAAGACGAAACCGGCGGGATCACCAAATCGTTCCTCGGCAGCGACGTGAAGTACGTTCGCAAATCGATCAGCACCAGCGTCACCGATCTGGATAACCGCCTGCTTTTGATACAGATCTTCAATCTCCTGGCGGACGAGAGCAACTACCCGATCTATTACCACTGCATCATCGGGACCGACCGCACGGGATTGATCTCCTGGCTCGTGAACGGGCTCTGCGGGGTGTCCGAAGAGGACCTCTGGCGCGACTATCTGTTCTCCAATTTCGGCGGTATCGGGGGAACGAGAAACAAGAGCAAGATCCAGGACGGATACGTCAAAAAACTGAAGTCCGCCTCGGGCAGCACGTTTGCCGAGAAGACCTACAACTATCTGAAGAACTCGGTCGGTATTTCTTCGTCGACGCTCGACGCCGTCATCCGGATCATGAAGGTCAAGCCGGGCGAGACCGTCGTGAACAATACGTTCGATACGGCGAACCATACGCACACCCCGGGCAGCGAGTACACGGTCGTCTCGAAAGCGACCTGTTCGACTCCCGGCGTGCAGGTGAAATACTGCTCGGTCTGCGGCGAATTCGTCCCCGATACGGTCGCCGCGATCCCGGTCGATCCAAACGCGCACGACGCCGATTGGAACGTGACCCGGGAACCCTCGGTCGTCGATCAGGCGGACGGGAGCCGGAACGGGACCTGTATCTATTGCGGCAAAAACGTCGAACAGACGACGACCTTCTCTCCGACCATCCTCGTCCTGACCGACAAGACCTCGGGCAAGTACGAGTCCGACCGGATCCCGATCCTTGCGTCGGGGAACACACAGCACTTCTACCCGACGGCAAGCGACCCGCAGGGCAACGACCTCTATATCGAGTATTCGGTCTTCTTTAACCGGACGATGGCGAATATCGATACCGCGAAAGGCGACCCCTACGTGACGACGCGCCTCAATTCCGAGTCGATCGTGTATTGGTCGCCCGTCGCCGACGTTTCGGACGCCTGGTGCAAGTACGCAGGCGGATTTGAGGCAACGGGGGACAACTTCAGCATTCCGGTCTCCGACAGCGAAGTGAAGACGCCCGCGAATATGGTGAAAGAGGGCGGCGGTTACGCCGACTATCCGAATATCGGCGGGACCGATCCGAACGTCGTTCCGAGGTACGGCTGGCATCGGATCGGCGTC
>JAGCYR010000002.1 GCA_017960705.1 Clostridia bacterium
CCTCAATAATGGAGATGGCTTCGACCGTCGTTCTCATACCTTTATTCATATCATAGGAGGAAAGGCGGACGGAGTTCTCCCCGATCGTTTCGATCAGAATACCCTCGATCGGAGTGATGGTGTTCTTGCTGGAAACGGTACTCATCGTGGGGACGAGTCCCTCAAGCAGCGCGGGTTTCGAAAAAATAACCTTCATGGTCGTTCCTTTCCGCCGGACGGTACCGGTCTTTGGTTTTGGTTTATCGGAAAATTTTTTTGGAAAACGGAAGATAAAGAAAAGAATAAGGGATTTCAGTAGGAGTTGTAGTAGGGGCGGTTGAAACGGTGGATAAAACGGAAAGCGTTTACGGGACGGGCTGTCCGGTCCCTTTTTTCTGCACGGGAAGTCGGTGGATTGCGGTTGATAAAAAAGGGAGAAAAGTGGATAAAAAAGAAGGATCAGGGAGAGGAAAAATAAGGACTTTTATCCACCTTTTTCTCCACCGGAAATCAACGTGGAAATCACGAGGTTATCCACCGAAGAAAGTGGAGAGAAAAGGGCAGAGCTTCAGTTCTTGATTTCCTCCATCATCCCGTTGACGAACGCGGCGAATTCGGGATCCGACGCCATCGCGGAATCAACTTTTCTAAACGCCGCCATAATGGTCGCGTGATCTCTTTCAAAGATCTCGCCGAGCGTATTGAAGCTGACGTCGGAGAGTTGACGGATCATGTAGATACAGATATGACGGGCGTTGACGAACTTCGCCGTCCTGTTCTTCGACCGGATATCCTCGACCGGGATATTCAGCCGTTTGGAGACCAGCGTGATGATCCGATCCACCGTCACGTCGACCGGTTCGTTTCCCGACAGGATATCGGAGATCGCGCGGCGGCAGAGATCGGTCGTGATGGGAGAGCCGGTCAGTAAGCTGATGGCTGCGATCCTCTTAATGGAGCCCTCGATCTGACGGATGTTGTTCTGCAACTTGGTCGCCAGATATTCGACGACCTCTCCCGGGATCGAGATCTTCAGCTTCTCCGCCTTTTTATTGATGATGGCGGTGCGAAGCTCGAAGCTCGGCGGCTGAATGTCCGCAAGAAGTCCCCAAATGAAACGGGTGAGCAGACGGTCCTCCAGCGTTTTGATGTCCTTCGGCGGACGGTCGGAGGTCAGAATGATCTGTTTGCCGTTCTCGTAGAGCGCCGAGAAGGTATGGAAGAATTCCTCCTGGGTCGATTCCTTGCCGGCGATGAACTGCACGTCGTCGATCAGCAGCACGTCGGCGTTCCGATAATGCTGACGGAACTTATCCTGCGTACCGTTCTGCAGACTGGCGATCAGCTCGATGGTGAACTCTTCGCTCTTTTTGTAAACGATCTTGCATTTCGGGTTGTGGCGCTTGATCTCGTTCGTCACCGCGAACAGCAGATGCGTTTTGCCGACGCCGCTCGGTCCGTAGATGAACAGAGGATTGTAGGTCGAAACGTCCATCTCGTCATTCTTGTCGGGGGAACCCGAGTAGAGCGCCACCGCGCGGCAGGCGGCGAGAGCGAACCGGTTGGATTCTCCCTCGATGAAGTTTTCAAACGTGTATTCGTCGACGATGGAAGAACTCTCGATCGCCTCTTCGGGGTCGATCTTCGCGGGTTCGGGATCGTCGGGCAAGATGGTTTTCTTGTTATTCGGTTCGGGACGGTCCTCGATCTCCGGGATGTGGAAGCCGTCTCGACCTTCGCGCGACTCGATGACGATCCGCACCTCAAACCCGACGACCTCTTTCAAGGCGTCCTTGATCGCTCCGGCGTGGCGCTTTTCAATCAGATCCTGCTTGAAATTGCTATCGGTCGAAAACACGGCGACGTCCCCGTCGAGCGAGACCAGCTGCAAGCTCTTGAACCAGAGATCGTAGATGGTGGGCGTGAACTTGTTTTTCAGTTGTTCGAGAACCGAAGATTCAATATCTTTCAGCGTATCCATCGGGTCATCCTTTCCCTTCGGCAGACCTGCCGTCGTCTTCGCGCGTACTATAATTTATACTTAATTAAAAATGATTATATTTCATTATACCATATACTTTTATTTTTTTCAACTATGTGGAAAACTTTTTTGAAATTTTTATCACACGAAAAAGCTTGTTGCAAAACCGATAAAAGAATGATATAATGGGCGTCGGAGGACGTTTATCATGAAAATCACGCTGGTTATCCCGCTCTACAACGAAGAACTGATCCTGAACGAGACCGTAAACGCCGTCCGGGACTATATGAAATCTACTTTTCCCGACGATCACGAAGTCATTTTCGTCGACGACGGCTCGACCGACGGTTCAAAAGAGATCCTGGACGAGGTCTGTTCCGACGCCGTCCGATATATTTCCTATCAGCCCAACCGCGGCAAGGGGTACGCCGTCCGGCAGGGAATGCTGGAAGGGAAGGGTGATCTGATCGTCTTCACCGACTGCGATCTCGCCTACGGTCTGGACGTGATCTCCGAAATGATATCGGCATTCGACGAGCACCCGGAATACGACGCGGTGGTGGGATCGCGCGTCAAACACCCCGAAGGGTACGCCGGCTATAACTTTTTCCGCAAGTTCGTTTCAAAGACCTATCTCCGGCTGCTCCGGTTCTGGGGCGGTCTGTCGCTCTCCGACTCGCAGACCGGGATCAAAGGGTTCCGTCATGACGCGGCGAAGAAGATATTTGCCCTCTGCGAGGTCGACCGATTCGCCTTCGATTACGAGGCGATCAAGATCGGTCAGAAGTGCGGATACAGGTTCGGCGAGCTGCCCGTGAAGATCGTGAATAACCGCCCGTCCACCATCCGTTTCTTCCGCGATACCCGCCGCATGCTCCGCGACGTCGGCAGAGCGAAGAAACGGATCAAAAAGCTCAAAATCACCGAAGAATAAAGGGTTTTTACAACCCACCCCCCGAAAAAAATGATGTGTTGCGCGGGGCGCAACAATGACGTACCCCTTCGGGGTAATGATGAGGGCGGGATCGCGTCCGCGGTCCCGCCCAATGATGTGCCTCGCGGGGACCCCTGCCCCTGCGGGCGTGGAAGTACCAAAGGCAATCCGTTATCTTAAACAAAAGCAAGAAGGATCAAACAGTTTCGTCTATAGAACCGCAAAACGGCGAGAGTCCGAAGGGGCTCGCCGTTTTGGTGTATCATTATTTATAGAGTTCTTTGCCAAGCTTTCAACACCGCGCCCGCGCGTGGGATGCGGGAGCGCCCGAAAGAAAGCGGAAATCCCCCGTCAATCTATTCCGGCGTCCGTTGCAGACGGACCGAAGCGTTACTTACCTTCTTCGGTCAATATAGGTTTGGTCAGGATACCTTCTTTGGAGAGCCGATAAGAGTCGGTCCACTTATCGTCGCCGCTCCGCCAAGCGGAGGGAGTGACGGCGTGCTTCTCGTCGGCGTTATGAAGGGGACCGAACCCGTTCTGGCGGGACACGAAGAGCGAGAGCGTGAGGGTATGCTTTCCTGCTTTCGGTGCGCCGAGCGGGAGACGGTAGGGGGAATACACGATCCGACCGACGTCGTCGCCGTCTAGCTTCACCGTGACCAGCGCCCCGCGGTAGTGGGGGACCGAGAGGACCAGCTCGCCGCCGTTTGAGTCAAACGGGATCTCGTAGCGGAACACGCCCGAATAGAACGGGAACCCGATCCGGGTAATATCGTCGAACCCGACGGGACCCGGCTTCCCGATCAGTTTTGCTTCCTGTCCGTTGACCGAAACGCCGAAGTCCCCGAGCAGATAGATCCGCTCAAGAGACACCCGCTTCGCGTAGGGGAGCGTGACAAGCAGCGTATTGACTCCGCGTTTCACGCCGGGCAGATCGACGCATTGAATGCACCGATCCACGTAAAACCCCTCGGGATTCCGGTCGATCGGGGCACCGTTCCACTCGATCGTCGCAACCTCCGCGTCCTCCAGCGCCAACTTCACGCTAGGGAGCTCGACGTCAGAGAGAACCGTATAGCGGAGCGTTACGATATGCTGCGGGATCTCCGGCGGCAATACCCACGGCTGCGCCGACGAGCCCAGCGCGTCCCAGCGATCCCCCTTCAGCCAGCCCAGCTCCCGGCGGAGCAGGGTGTCGATCCGGAGGATCTCGGTCTTCGGTTTGAACGCGCCCCGGTCAAGGGAGTATTCCGCGTAGTCGAGCAGAAGCGCGTTCGGCTCCGCCGTCCCGTACGGAACGAGATCGGGGAGAGCGAGAACGGCGGGCTTGGCTTTTTGGGGGGCGGCGGCGGGCTTCAATTCTGCGGCATCGGGAGCGGGGGAGAGTTTCACCAGCAGACTGTCGTGGTCGTAGAAGCGGCGGGTAAAGACGGTTCTGTCGCCGACGACCGTATAGGGGAGCGGGGAGATCCCGCCGGTCAGGGTGTCGTAGAGGGTCGGGCGGAATTTGCCTTTGACAGTTACCGTCACGTCGCTATACGAGGCGACGTCCTTGTTGTAGGGGTCTCTGCCCTGCGAGAGAAAGAGCCAGCGGTCGTCCCCGTCTTGGCGGTATTGGGTGATCAGCCGATCCGAGAGCGACCCGGAGGCGTCGCGGAGCTCGATCTCGCGCACGGGCTCCAGAGCGGAGAGCAGATCGAAGCGCTCGAAGGGGAGGATCTCGGACGATTCCCACAGTTTCTTTCCGCGGTCGGAGGGGACGGCGTTTTCGTAGAGCGGGGCTTCGCCGAGGAAGAGCAGGCGGCCGCCGTTCTTTCGGAAGGTTTCGAGCCGTTCAAGCGTAGTCGAGCGCAGGGTCTCGCAGCCCGGGACGATCACGACGTCGTAGCGCATCTCCCCGACGGGGAGCGGGGCGTCGGGCGCGGGGCAGAGCGAGGGCAGAAGAGACTCGGAGATGAAGTCGAAGTCCACCGCTCCGAAGAGCAGCCAATCGGTAAGCGACGAGAAGCGCTTTTCGAGCTTGTCGCGGATCGCCGCCGTCTGTTCGGCGGGTCCCCAGTGGAGCCAGTAGCTCTCGACGGGGTGGATCACGCCGACCCGGACGATCGGTTTCCCGCGGGTGAGGGCGGTCGCGACGCGCGCGAAGTGGTCCTCGACGTAACGGTATTCGGTGTACCAGGGGGACTGATAGTTGATCGACGCGGGGTAGTCGCGCTTGGCTTCGCCCTTCATCGAGACCCAGGCGAGGTGCGGGACTCGGACGGTCACGCCGAGCGCCGCCTGCCAGTCCCCGTGCAGCTTGTGGCTGCGGAAATCGTAATCCCAGCCGGTCACGCCGTACAGTTCGCTTAACATTCCCTCGCGCCCGTACTGATGCACCGCGGACTGCGCCTGTTTCGCCGTGGTGAACTCGTGCCGGTCCTTGAGCATATCGATCCCGGGCAGCCCGAACGAACGGTAGGAGCGCATCGCCTCGCCGAGCGAGCAGGTCTGGCTCTTGAGCGACGGTTCGTTCATCATGTGCCCGGTCAGCTCCAGCCCGTTACGCTTGCACCACGCCCCGATCTGATCGGCGAACGCAGACGAGAAGCGCTCGGCGACGTGGTCGTGGTAGAGGTAGCGGATCCGCGAAACGCCGTCCGGCAGATCCCAGATCAGCTCGGGCAGATGATCGAGAAGAGAGACCCCGTAAGCGGCAAAGAAGGTGTCTTCGAGGTCGTCTGAGAAGGGGAGCAGCACGTCGTGGTCGCTTGTCGCGAAGGGCAGTACGGTCTTGCGCGTGAACTGCGGTTCGTCGGTGAAGATCGCGGGGACGACGTTTCCGAAGGATTTGGAAAGCCGCCGGCGGTAGCTCTCGTGGGTCACCTCGATAAAGCGGGCGATCGCCGCAGGATCCAAGGTGTTCAGGTAGGTCTGGTTATTGAACCACGGGTTCTCGAGCGGCGTTTCGAGATAGGCGTAGCGGAGCAGCTCGTCCGGGGCGCCCGTTTCGTTCTCTTTCAGACGGCGGTAGGAGCAAAGCTCGCCCTTTTCGTTCAGTTTGACGGCGTAGCGGGCGAGCAGTTTTCCGTTGCCGGCTCTTGCCGCCGCGGCGGACGAATCCGAAAGACCCTCGCCGCTCTCGTTCTCCCGATAGGGGGTTTTGGTGAAAAGGAGGGTGCGTTGGCGGTAACGCTCGTCCTTGGTGACGATGCCGCCCGCCGCGCCGGAGGGCCAGCGGTCCTCGTCGTAGAGCCAGGCGAGCATCCCCTCTTTTTCGGACTTGTCGACGCACGCCGTGATCAGGTCGAAGAACTCGTCGGAGAGATACGGCGTCTCAAGCCCCGTGCGGACGTGCATATGCGCGCCGCCGAAGCCCATCTCTTTCATCACGTCGATCTGCCGGAGCAACTCGTCTTTTTCCAGACGGCAGTTCCACGCCCAGAAGGGGGTGCCGCGGTACTCGCTCGTCGGGTCACGGAACAGTTCGGGAGAGAGCGTTTTCTCCCGATTCTTCTTATAGAGCATCTTCCTTTACCCTCCGGGGTCATTCACCGAACTCGATCCGCTTGACGGCGAGCGTCCTGCCGGTCGATTCGTCGATATCGAAGATCGCGCCCTGCGCGCGGAAGGGTCCCTCCGCTTCGGAATAGGAGTAGCGGAGACGGGTCTTCTGCCGGGCGGTCATCACCTCGGTCTTGACGCCGAGGACGCCGCCGGTGTGCCCGCAGAAGCCGACGTCCGAGATATAGCCCGTCCCGTTCGGGAGGATAGTCTCGTCGGCGGTCGGGACGTGGGTGTGGGTCCCGTAGATCGCGGAGATCTTGCCGTCCAGACGGAAGCTCGCGGCGATCTTTTCGCCCGTCGCCTCGGCGTGCAGGTCGAGCACCGACAGGTCGTATCTCCCCGCCTCGCGTTCGAGCACCCGCTCGATATAGGGAACCGGGTCGGGCGTCCCCGCCTCCATGAACAGGCAGCCGAGCGCAGAGAAAACCAGGATCCGCCGGTCGCGCGCGGGCAGGATGGTATAGCCGGAACCCGGAACGCCGTCGGCAAGATTGATCGGGCGCAGCACGCGGTCGGACGAGTCGAGCATGGAATAGATCGATTTCGCCGCCATGGTGTGGTTGCCGCCCGTGATACAGTCGGCGCCCCCGTCGAGCAGGAGCGCGGCGTCTTTCGCCCCGATCCCCGAAAGGAATCCGGCGTTCTCGCCGTTCACGACGGTAAAATCGATCCCGTTCTCGCGCCGGAAAGCCCAGAGCCGCCGGCAGAGAAACGCGACCGTCGCCGGAGACAGAACGTCGCCGAGCACCAAAACACGAAGCATAGGTACCTCCAAAGAATTCAAAAAGAAAAATCGGGGCAAACGGATTCGGATGCAGAATCCCCGCTCTCGCTCCGAAGCTTGTATTCCAACCGCTCTTCGCTGATGGCTGCCAACATGCCTGATCCTGCGAGAGGTTAGTGAGCAAAAACGCCCCGGCGGGGCGTTTTTGCGAAGCGGCGTCGC
>JAGCYR010000195.1 GCA_017960705.1 Clostridia bacterium
ACCGAATGAAGTGTCCTGTCTGCGGCGCACCCGACAGCCGAGTCCTTGACAGCCGTCCCGTTGAGGACGGCGCGAGCATCCGTCGCCGTCGCGAGTGCGTTTCCTGCGGTAAGCGGTTCACCACCTACGAGATGGTCGAGACCGTGCCCATCACCGTCATCAAAAAGGACGGACGGCGCGAGCCCTTCGACCGCCACAAACTGAAACTCGGTCTGCAGTACGCCTGTATGAAGCGGAACGTGGACGTCGAGAAGATCGTTTCGGACATCGAACTCGAACTCGCCAACTCCATGGCGACCGAGATCGAGAGCCGGAAGATCGGGGATCTCGCGCTGACGCATCTGCGCGACGTCGACGAGGTCGCCTACGTCCGTTTCGCGTCGGTCTACCGCGAGTTCCGCGACGTCGACACCTTCTTATCGGAATTGCGCGTTCTTCGCCGCGGAAAAGGAAAGGATAACGGCGCGACATGATGAAGAGTATGACCGGATTCGGACGGGCGTCGTCGTCCTCCGAAACCCGCGACTATACCGTCGAGATCCGCTCTGTGAACGGACGGTATTTCGACTGTTCCGTCCGTCTCCCCCGCGACCTCTTCCCGCTGGAAGAGCGCGTGCGGAGCTATATCCGCGATAAGTCCCAGTCGAGAGGGAAGATCGACGTGACCGTTTCGTTTTCCCGCCGCGCCGGCGTATCGAACGGACGCGCGATCGACGTCGCCTTCGTTTCCGAGTATCTTGAATCCCTCTATCGGCTGCGCGACGAGTTCGGGCTGCCCGACGATATCACGGTGACAAAGGTAGCGCAGGAACCCGGCGTGTTTTTGACCGGCGACGGCGAGAGCGATCCCGACGCCGAATGGAACGCGATCCTGCCCGCGCTCTCCGAGGCGTGCCGCGTGCATTCCGCGATGCGCGAGAGCGAGGGAAAGAAGATCGACGACGACCTCCGGGCGAAGCTTTCGTTCGTTTCGGGATGCGTCGACGAGATCGCCTCCCGTTCCGACGAGAACGTCCGTTCCTTCAGGGAACGGTTCGAAGGGCGGCTCCGCCAGATCCTCTCGGACGACCGGATCACCCCCGACGAGAACCGTATTCTGACCGAGTGCGCGATCTACGCCGACCGCGTGGCGATCGACGAGGAGATCGTACGGCTGCGCTCCCATATCACCGCGTTCTCCGAGATCGCGGGGGAGAATGCGCCGTCGGGCAAGAAGCTTGATTTTCTTATGCAGGAAATGAACCGCGAGATCAACACGGTCGGCTCGAAATGCGCCGACGCCGGGATCGCCCGGACCGTCGTGACGGTGAAGAACGAGCTCGAAAAGATCCGCGAACAGATCCAGAACATCGAATAAACGACGGAGGGAAAGATGAAGTTTATCAACGTCGGATTCGGAAATATGGTGTCGGCGGAGCGTATCGTCGTGATCGCCGGACCCGATTCCGCCCCCATCAAACGGCTGGTGCAGGACGCCCGCGACGCCGGGCGCGTCATCGACGTCACCTGCGGCCGCCGCACCCGCGCCGTGCTGCTGACCGACAGCGAGCACGTCATCCTCTCCGCCATCCAGTCCGAGACCATCTCCAACCGCCTCGCGAGCGAGGAGGAGGACGAGGAAGAGGAACCCGAGGACTAAATCCGAAACAGCGAAAAGATATCCGATAACAAAGGAGAACCGATATGATCTATCCTACCATTGCCGAACTGACCCGGAACGGGAAGTTCAACCGCTACGAACTGGTGGTCGGGGTCGCCAAGAGCGCCCGGATCGTCACCGACGAGTACGTGAAGCAGCGCGCCGTCGCCGACCGTCTGGTGGCGAACCGCGAGACCGACCGTCCGCTCGCCTCCCTGATCGACAGCGAATACCGGGATCAGAAGGCGGTCAAGATCGCCATCCGCCGTCTCTACGACGGACACTACGAACTGAAGAAGCCCGAAGAGATGGAATAATCGCGCGTTTTTGCGCGGGGAAGTGAGGAGCGTATTTTGGCAAACACGGCATCGGTGCGCCTCCTCGACGTTCCTTTCCACCTCGACCGTCCTTTCACCTATCTGCTCCCCGCCGACGCGAACGCGCGGGCGGGCTCGGTCGTCCGTATCCCGTTCGGGAGGAACGACCGTTTGGTCCTCGGGATCGTGACCGAGACCGGAGAGGGGGACGAAACGGGGCTGAAAACCATCCGCGAAGTGCTGCCCGACCGTTGCTCCCTCTCGGGAGAGATGTTCGGGCTCGCTTTGTTTCTTTCGGACTATACGCTCTGTACGCTCGGCGAGGCGGCGCGCACCCTTCTGCCGCCGACCCTGTTCTCCCATCGCCTGAACGTCCGGACCGAGCGCACCTACGCGCCCGCGTCGCGCGAAGCGATCGAAGAAAAACTGAACGCGACGGGCAAAGAGAAGGTCCGAAGCGAGGCGGTGCGGGCTGCGCTTGCCAAACTGATTGCCGACCCGACCCCCAAAAAAGCAGAGGATCTCGGGCTCTCGCCGGCGCAGATCAAAACGCTTGTTGACCGCGGACTTCTGACCGTCACCGAGCGCGAGGTCATCCGCAATCCCTACGCCGAACTGTCAAGCGACCGCGACCAATCCCCGATCGCGCTCTCCCGCGCGCAGACCGCCGCCTACGAAAAGATCCTGTCGCTCCCCGCCGATAAACCCCGCGCCGCGCTTTTGCACGGGGTCACCGGGAGCGGGCAGACCAAGATCATGCTGAAACTCCTCGACGGGATGTTAGCGGAGGGGAAGACCGCGATCGTGATGGTCCCGGAGATCGCCCTGACGCCGCAGACGGTCGGCATCTTCTGCCGTCGGTACGGCGAGCGGGTCGCGGTGATCCATTCCTCGCTCGGCGCGGGCGAACGCTTCGACGCGTGGAGACGGATCGCGGCGGGCGAGGTCGATCTCGTCATCGGTACGCGGTCCGCGGTCTTCGCGCCGCTGCCCCGGCTCGGGATGATCGTCATCGACGAGGACCACGAACATACCTACAAATCCGAGAGCGATCCCAAATACCACGCCCGCGACGTCGCGTCGTGGCGGTGCGGGGCGAACGGCGCTCTGCTCCTGCTCTCCTCCGCGACCCCGTCTCTCGAGAGCTACACCAAGGCGAAAAACG
>JAGCYR010000196.1 GCA_017960705.1 Clostridia bacterium
GATCATCGGCTCGGGTCCGATCGTCATCGGGCAGGCCGCCGAGTTCGACTACGCCGGAACGCAGGCGTGTCTGGCGCTGAAGGAGGAGGGCTACGAAGTCATCCTCGTCAACTCCAACCCCGCGACCATTATGACCGATACCTCGATCGCGGACAAGGTGTATATGGAGCCCTTGACCCTCGAATACATCGCGAAGATCATCCGCTACGAGCGCCCCGACGCCATCCTCCCCGGGATCGGCGGGCAGACGGGTCTCAACCTCGCGATGCAGCTTGAAAAGAAGGGCATCCTCCGCGAGTGCAACGTCGAACTGCTCGGGACCAGCAGCGAGAGCATCGAGAAAGCCGAGGACCGTGAAGAGTTCAAGAAGCTCTGCGAAAGTATCGGCGAGCCGGTCATTCCCTCCGAGATCACCTACTCGGTCGAGGAAGCGGTCGCGGCGGCGAAGCGGATCGGCTATCCCGTCGTGCTCCGTCCGGGCTTCACGCTGGGCGGCACGGGCGGCGGATTTGCCGATAACGAAAAAGAACTGCTCGACCTTGCCCCGAACGCCTTCGCCCTCTCCCCGGTCCACGAAGTTTTGATCGAAAAGAGCGTCAAGGGGTACAAAGAGATCGAGTTCGAAGTGATGCGCGACTCGTACGATCACGTCATCACGGTCTGCGGCATGGAGAACGTCGACCCCGTCGGCGTGCATACCGGCGACTCGATCGTGGTCGCCCCGATCCTCTCGCTTTCGGACGCGGATCTCAAGATGCTGAACGACAGCGCGCTGAAACTGATCCGCGAGCTGAAGATCGCGGGCGGGTGCAACGTGCAGTTCGCGCTGGATCCGCGTTCGAGCAAATACTACCTGATCGAGGTCAACCCGCGCGTGTCCAGAAGTTCCGCTTTGGCGTCGAAGGCGAGCGGCTATCCGATCGCCCGCGTGACGGCGAAGATCGCGGTCGGCATGGCGCTGGAGGAGATCCCGGTCGCGGGCGGCAACGCCTCGATCGAGCCCTCGCTCGACTATATCGTCGCGAAATTCCCGCGCTTCCCCTTCGACAAGTTCTCGACCGTCCCGAACGTGCTGGGTACCCAGATGAAGGCGACCGGCGAGGTCATGGGGATCGGCTCGTCGCTTGAAGAATGCTTCCTCAAATCCATCCGCTCACTTGAGATCGGGGTCTGCCACTTCCACCTCAAAAAGTTCGACGGGTGGAAAAAGGACGCGCTGCTCGATTACGTCGGTGTGTTCCACGACGACAATATCTTCGCTGTCGCGGAGCTGCTCCGCATCGGCGCCACGGTCGACGAGATCCACCGCGCGACTATGATCACCGAACTGTTCATCGAGTGCATCGAACGCATCGTGAAGATGGAAACCATCCTTGCCGACAAGCCCGGCGACGTCAAGGCGCTGAAAGCCGCGAAGATCATGGGATTTTCCGACAAGGAGATCGGGCTTCTCTGGAAAAAGCCCGAGGTCGACGTTTACCGGCTCCGCAAGGAGAACGGGATCACCCCGATCTTCCGGATGGTCGACACGCTCCACACCGGGAAATACATCGCCTACCTCTACTCGTCCTATACGGGCGAAAACAAGTCGCAGCTCGGATCGAAAAAGAAGATCGTCGTGCTCGGCGCGGGTCCCATCCGCATCGGGCAGGGCGTCGAATTCGACTATTCGACCGTCCACGCGGTGCAGACCATCCGCAAAGCGGGTTACGAAGCCATCATCGTCAACAACAACCCCGAGACGGTTTCGACCGACTACACCTGCTCCGACAAGCTCTACTTCGAGCCCTTGACCGCAGAGGACGTGATGGCGATCGTCGATTTTGAAAAGCCGGTCGGGGTGATCGCCTCGCTCGGCGGGCAGACCGCCGTCAACCTCGCGCAGCCGCTCTTCGACCGCGGAGTGAAGATCATCGGCACCGATTGCGCCGCGATCGACCGCGCCGAGAACCGCAAGAGTTTCGAGCATATCCTGCACACCCTCGGCATCCCGCAGCCGAAGGGCAAAGCCGTCACCAACATCGAAGAGGGCGTCGCCGCAGCGAACGAGATCGGGTACCCCGTGCTGGTCAGACCGAGTTTCGTGCTCGGCGGGCGGGCGATGGAGATCGTCGCCAACGACAAGATGCTCCGTCACTACCTGAAGACCGCGGTCGAGATCGACGAGGACAAGCCGGTGCTGGTCGACCACTACATCGAGGGCAAGGAGGTCGAGGTCGACGCGATCTGCGACGGCGTGGACGTGTTCGTGCCGGGCATTATGGAACTGGTCGAACGCACCGGCGTCCACTCGGGCGACTCGATCAGCGTCTATCCGACCGTGTCCATCCCCGACAGCGTGAAGGGCACCATCCTGCAGTACGCGAAGAAGCTGGGGATCGGGATCGGGATCGTCGGGCTCTACAACATCCAGTTCATCGTGGACAAGGACGAGAACGTCTACATCATCGAGGTCAACCCGCGCTCGTCCCGGACGGTGCCCTTCCTCTCGAAGTCGACGGGCTACTCCCTCGCCGACATCGCGACCGAGGTCATCCTCGGCAAGTCGCTGAAAGAACAGGGCATCTTCGGGATCTATCCCGACGAAAAGAAGCGGTACTACGTCAAAGTCCCGGTCTTCTCGTCCAACAAGATCAAGGGGCTTGACGTCTACCTCTCCCCCGAAATGAAGTCGACGGGCGAGGCGATCGGCTACGACAGAAAGCTCTCCCGCGCCCTCTACAAGGGGCTGCAGGCGTCGGGCATGAAACTGCAGAACTACGGGACCGTCGTGGTGACCCTCGCAGACGAGGACAAGGAGGAGGCGCTACCCCTGGTGCGGCGCTTCTACCGACTGGGCTTCAATATCGCGGCGACGGTCGGGACTGCGAAGTTCCTAAAAGA
>JAGCYR010000197.1 GCA_017960705.1 Clostridia bacterium
CGTTTCCGTTTCACATCTTCCGCCGATTATTGCAGGCACAATTTCCTGCAATGAGCAAGCGATGGGAGTCGAACCCATATCTGCTGATTACAAATCAGCTGCTCTGCCATTGAGCCACACCAGCGTATTCGGTTTTGCCTTTCCATTATACAATGCAGCGTGGGGTTTTGTCAAGTGGGATCCCGAAAACGTCTCTGCTGCGATCACCGTTCCGCTCTCTTGACTTTCTTTCCGTTCGGTGCTATAATTTTGCGGGACAAAAACGAACGACGGTAAAGGAATATACTATGGGAAACGTGATAGAGATCAACGATCTCTCCAAATCATTCGGCGCGGTCAGGGCGGTCGACGGGCTCTCCTTCCGGGTCAAGCAAGGCGAGCTTTTCGCCTTTCTCGGCGTCAACGGAGCGGGGAAGTCGACCACCATCTCGATCCTGTCGGGACAACTGAAAAGGGACTTCGGGGAGGTTTCGGTCTTCGGATGCGACCCCGCGCGCGACAAAGCGCAGATCGCCCGGCGGATCGGCGTGGTCTTTCAGAGTTCTGCGCTCGACCAGATGCTCTCGGTACGCGACAATCTGCGGAGCCGCGCCGCCCTCTACGGCATCACGGGGGAGGACTTCAAAAAACGGCTTGCCGAGCTTGCCGAATTGCTCTCGTTTTCCGACCTGCTCGACCGGACGGTGGGCAAACTCTCGGGCGGACAGCGGCGGCGGATCGACGTGGCGCGGGCGCTGCTCCATTCTCCCGATCTTCTGATCCTCGACGAGCCGACGACCGGGCTTGACCCGCAGACGCGCAAACAGCTCTGGAACGTCGTGAACGATCTGCGCAAGAATACCGATATGACGGTTTTTTTGACCACCCACTATATGGAGGAGGCGGCGGACGCCGACTATATCGTGATCCTCGATTCCGGAAAGATCGCGGCGGAGGGAACGCCCCTCGAACTGAAGAACCGCTACGCCGGCGACTATCTGACCGTCTACGGAGACGCAAAACTCCCCGATCTCGGCTATCCGAAAGAGAAGATCCGCGACGCGATCCGGATCACTTTGCCGAATACCGGGGCGGCGACCGAACTGATCCTCTCGCACCCCGAACTCTTCCGGGATTACGAAGTGACCAAGGGCAAAATGGACGACGTGTTCCTCTCGGTCACGGGCAAGGACCTCACGGGAGGTGACGACAAATGAAGCAGCTTTTGGAACTGACCCGCCGCGATCTCAAGGTGTTCTTCAAGGACAAGGGGATGTTTATCTCCTCGCTCATCACCCCGATCATTCTGTTGGTCCTCTACGCGACCTTCCTTGCAAGGGTCTATAAGGACAGTTTCTTCTCCGCTCTGCCGGAGGGCTTTTCCGTCGATCCGAAGATCATCGACGCCACTGTCGCGGGACAGTTGATCTCGTCTCTGCTCGCGGTCAGCTGCGTGACCGTCTCCTTCTGCGCCAACCTTCTGATGATCGGCGACAAGGCGAACGGCACGATCCGCGATCTGACCGTCACCCCGGTCAAGCGCTCGACCCTCGCGGGGGCGTACTATTTCGCCTCGGCGGCAAGCACGCTGATCGTCACGCTGACCGCGCTTGCGTGCGGCTTCGGCTACCTCGCCACGCAGGGCTGGTATCTTTCGGCGTCCGACGTTCTGTTCTCGATCCTCGACGTCATCCTGCTGACGCTTTTCGGCACGGCGCTCTCGTCCTGCCTGCACTTCTTTCTCTCGACCAACGGGCAGGCGTCGGCGGTCGGCACGGTCGTCTCTGCGGGCTACGGCTTTATCTGCGGGGCGTATATGCCCATCTCGAGCTTCGGGTCGGGATTGCGCCGGGTCTTGAGTTTCCTGCCCGGCACCTACGGCACGTCGCTGCTGAAAAACCATCTGCTCGGCGGCGTGTTCGACGAGATGTCGAGCGCCGGATTCCCCGAGGAGGCGGTCAACGGCATCCGCGAGGCGATCGACTGCCGCCTCTTCTTCTTCGGGCGCGAGGTGACGACGCCCGCGATGTTCGCGATCGTTGCGGGAGCCGTGGTTCTCTTCACCGGGCTTTTCGTCCTCTTCCATATCCTTTTCAAACAAGAAAAAAACAAATAAAAAAGAGCGCGGCGACCGCCGCGCTCTTTTTTATTGTTTCATCTTCTTCCGGAAGATCAGCACCGCGCCAACGAACGCGGCGAGGGTATAGCCGAGCAGGACGAGAAACGGGCGCCAGAGGTCGGTCCACGGATCCCCGAACCCGAGCGCGGCGTTCTGCACCAGCTGGGTCGCGTTGCGGAAGGGCAGGGCGTTCATCAGGGCGAGCATCCCCTCCCCGAGCCCCTCGATCGGGAACCACATCCCCGAGAGCAGCGACTGGCACGCGACCAGGATCGACGCGATCCCGCCGATCGATTTTTCACCGCAGACCGAACCGAAGAGGATCCCCAGACCGATATAGAACAGGGAAGTGAAGAGACTGAACAGGATCGCGAGCAGCATCCGTCCTCCGAACAAGCCCGTGTCGAACAGCC
>JAGCYR010000198.1 GCA_017960705.1 Clostridia bacterium
CCGCGTCAGCCCGGCGCGCAGCCGCAGCGGCGTCCGGGTCAGCCCGAGCGTCCCGCCGCCCCCGCGGCGAAGCGTCCGTCCCGCCCGATCGATCAGTCGGATATCGCCCGCCGGATGGCGGAGTTCCGCGCGGGTCAGGCGCAGACGACCGCCCGCGAGGAGGAAGCCCGCCGCCGCATGAAGGCGGAATCCGGCGCGACCCGTCCCGCGGCGAATATGCCCGCCGCCGAAGCGGCAAGACAGAAGGCGTTGGAGCAGAAGCCCCAGCAGCCGCAGCAGAAGAAGGAAGTCAAGATCCTGAAGAAGAAAGAGCGCGTCGACCGCTTCAGCGGATTCGATTCTTCGGCGCTCACCAAGGGTCAGGATAAGAAGAAGGAGCAGCCGCAGGAACGCGACCGCCGCCGCACGACCCCGACGGGTCCCGTGCATATCGGGGGCGGGGAAGCCGTCGTCGCCGAACAGAAACGGCGCATCGTCGACACGCGCACCTCGTCGGTCGACCTCTCCCGTTACGACGAGCGGATCGACGCCACCTATTCGGGCGCCGCGCAGGATAACGGCTCCAACCGTCAGAAACTGAAGAAGCAGGATACCCGCCAGCAGGGCAAGAGCGCCAAGGAAAAAGAACGTATGGCGCAGGAAAAGATCCGCAAGATGCAGGAGGAGCTTGCCCGCAAGAAACAGCTGGTCATCAGCGTTCCCGACGAGATCACGGTCGGCGAACTCGCGACGAGGATGAAGAAGACCTCGGGCGAGGTCGTGAAGCGGCTGATGATGCTCGGCGTGATGGCGGGGGTCAACCAGGTCATCGACTACGACACCGCGTACCTCGTCGCCGAGGAACTCGGGGTGAAGGTCAACCGCGAAGTGGTCGTCACCATCGAGGAAAAACTCTTCGACGACAGCGAGGACGCCGCGGAGAACCTCGTCGAGCGCAGCCCGGTCGTCTGCGTCATGGGACACGTCGACCACGGTAAAACTTCGCTGCTCGACGCGATCCGCAACACCAACGTCACCTCGGGCGAGGCGGGCGGCATCACGCAGGCGATCGGCGCGTCGCGCGTCAAGGTCGGCGACAAGGAGATCACCTTCCTCGACACCCCGGGTCACGAGGCGTTTACCGCGATGAGAGCGAGAGGCGCGCAGGCGACCGATATCGCGATCCTGGTCGTGGCGGCGGACGACGGCATCATGCCGCAGACCGTCGAGGCGATCAACCACGCGAAGGCGGCCGGTATCGATATCATCGTCGCCATCAACAAGATGGATAAGCCCCAGGCGAACCCCGACGGGGTGAAGCAGGAGCTCACCAAATACGGACTGGTCCCCGAGGAGTGGGGCGGCGACGTCATCTGCGTTCCCGTGTCCGCTGTCGCGAAGACCGGTATCGAACAGCTCCTCGAAAGCGTTCTGCTCGTCGCGGAGGTCAAAGAGCTTCGCGCCAACCCGAACCGCCGGGCGAAGGGCCTGGTCATCGAGTCGCGTCTTGACAGGGGACAGGGTCCCGTCGCGACGGTCCTGGTGCAGAACGGTACGCTCCACCTCGGCGATATCGTGATCGCCGGTACGGCGGTCGGGCGCGTCCGCTCCATGATCGACGATAAGGGCAAGCGCGTCAAGGTCGCGGGCCCGAGCGTTCCGGTCGAGATCAACGGTCTTTCCGAGGTCCCGGTCGCCGGCGACGAGTTCAACGGCGTCGAGGACGAGAAGATGGCGAGAAGTCTCGCCGAACAGCGCCGCGAGAAGGCGAAGCAGGAGGAGTTCAACGCGAACCGCCGCGCCAACCTCGACGACCTGTTCGCGCAGATCTCCGAGGGCGCGAAGAAACTCGATATCATCGTCAAAGCCGACGTCGACGGTTCGGTCGAGGCGGTCAAACAGGCGCTGGTCAAGATCTCCGACGAGGAGGTCAAGGTCAACGTCATCCACGCCGCGGTCGGCGGTATCACCGAGAACGACGTTATGCTCGCAGCCGCGTCGAACGCCATCATCGTCGGATTCAACGTCCGTCCCGATAAGGCTGCGATTGACTCCGCGGAGAGGGCGAAGGTCGATATCCGCACCTACCGGATCATCTACGAGTGCATCGAGGAGATCCAGGCGGCGATCAAGGGTATGCGGGCGCCCAAGTTCCGCGAAGCCCTGCTCGGTCACGCCGAGGTGCGGCAGATCATCCACGTCCCGAACGTCGGCACCATCGCCGGTTCGTACGTCACCGACGGCAAGATCACCCGTTCTTCGCAGATCCGCATCGTCCGCGACGGCGTCGTGGTCTTCGAGGATAAGATCGCGTCGCTCCGCCGCTTCAAGGACGACGTCAAAGAGGTCGCCCAGAGCTACGAGTGCGGCGTCGGTCTCGAACGCTTCAACGACATCAAGGAAGGCGACGTGCTCGAAGCGTTCACGATGGAAGAGATCAAGGATTGATCCGAAATGCGGCTGGATAAACTGATCTCCGACAGCGCCGCCCTCACCCGAAAAGAGGCGGCGGCGTCGATCAGAGCGGGGCAGGCGGCGATAAACGGGACGACGGTCCGCGAACCCGACCGCAAGGTCGAGCCGGGGACCGATTCCGTGGTCTTCCGCGGCGCCCCGATCGTCTGGCGCCGATTCGTTTACGCGATGCTCCATAAACCGGCGGGGTACGTCAGCGCCACCGACGATCGGTCGTTGCCGTACGTTCTCGAACTGTTCCCGCCCGAATACCGGAAGCGCGGTCTTTTCCCGGTCGGTCGACTCGACCGGGACACCACCGGGCTTCTCATTATGACCGACGACGGGCAGACCGCGCACCGCGCGTTATCCCCCCGCCGCCACGTCACGAAGGTCTATTCCTTCACCTGTCTCTCCCCCCTCCCCCCCGAAGCCGAAAAGGCGTTCGCCGACGGGATGACGATCGGCGACGAGGTCTGCCTCCCCGCGATCCTCACACCGGCGCCCGACCGTCTCTCCGGCACGGTCACGCTGACCGAGGGGAAATACCATCAGATCAAACGGATGTTCGAGCGCCTCGGCAACAAGATCGTATCTCTCAAACGCGAAAGCTTCGCCGGCATCCCGCTCGACCCGTCGCTCGCCCCCGGAGAGTGGCGCGAACTCACAAGCGAGGAGACCGAAACCCTCCTTACCGCCGCCGGGACCGACAAACCGGAATAACCGAAAGGAAAAAACAAAGTGGACATTATCAAAACGCTCACCCGCGAACTGAAACTGAAACAGGAGCAGGTCGAGGCGACCGTCAACCTGATCGATCAGGGGAACACCATCCCCTTTATCGCCCGTTACCGCAAGGAGGTCACCGGGTCGCTCGACGACGTGACCCTCCGCAACCTCTTCGATCGCCTGACCTATCTCCGCAACTTCGACGCGCGGCGGCAGGAGATCTCGGACCTGATCGCCGGGCAGGACAAGTTGACCCCGGAGATCACGGCGGCGCTCGAAAAGGCGACCACGCTCGTGGAGCTCGAAGACGTCTATCTGCCCTTCCGTCCGAAGCGCACCACCAGGGCGTCGATCGCCCGCGCCAAGGGGCTCGAGGGGCTCGCCACGCTAATCATGGAACAGCGCGACGAATATGAGGCAAGTTTCCCGGAACTCGCTGCGGCGTACGTCGATCCCGAGAAGGAGGTCAACACGCCGGAAGAGGCGCTCGCGGGCGCGTCGGACATCATCGCGGAGGATATCTCCACCACCGCCGACTACCGCAAGATGCTGCGCTCGCTCTGCTACCGCGAGGCGTCGATCGTCACCAAACAGAACAAGGACGGCGACTCGCCCTACGCCGGGTATTACGATTTTGAAGAGAAACTCGCGAAACTCCGTCAGCACCGCGTGCTCGCCATCAACCGCGGCGAGAAAGAGGGGTATCTCAAGGTCACGCTCAACCTCGACAGAGACCTTGCGATCGCGGAGCTCTCCGCCCGCGTGATCACGAACCGCAAGTCTCCCGCCGTCCCGCTGCTGCAGGCGACGGTCACCGACAGCTACGACCGTCTGCTCTTCCCGTCGCTCGAACGCGAGATCCGGGGCGAGATCTTCGACGAGGCGTGCGAGGGGGCGATCAAGGTCTTCTCCGAGAACCTCCGCAACCTCCTGATGGCGGCGCCGCTGAAAGGGAAGACCGTCCTCGGCTACGACCCCGGTTTCCGCACGGGATGCAAACTCGCCGTCGTCGACCGCACCGGCAAAGTGCTGAAGACCGCGGTCATCTATCCGACCGTCCCGAAACAGCAGATCGAGGAAAGCAAACGGATCGTTCTTTCCCTCATTAAAAAATACGGCGTCGACGTCATCGCCATCGGCAACGGCACCGCGTCGCGCGAGAGCGAGCAGTTCATCTCGGGCGAGGTCATCCCGAACGCCGACCGCGACGTGAAGTACGTCATCGTCAGCGAGGCGGGCGCGTCGGTCTACTCGGCTTCCAAACTCGGCGCCGAGGAGTTCCCGGACTTCGACGTGACCGAGCGGAGCGCCGTTTCGATCGCCCGCCGCCTGCAGGATCCGCTCGCCGAACTGGTCAAGATCGAGCCGCGTTCGATCGGCGTCGGGCAGTATCAGCACGATATGAAACAGGCGCGGCTGAACGAGGCGCTCGGCGGCGTGGTAGAGGACTGCGTGAACGCGGTCGGCGTCGACCTCAATACTGCGTCGGGCTCGCTGCTCTCCTACCTTTCGGGGATCAGCCCGACCGCCGCGAAGAACATCGTCGCCTACCGCGAGGAAAACGGCGAGTTCACCTCGAGAAAACAGGTACTCAAGGTGCCGAAGATCGGGGAAAAGGCGTTTCAGCAGTGCGCCGGGTTCCTGCGCATCAGCGACGCCGACGAGATCCTCGACAATACCGGCGTACACCCCGAATCCTATCCCGTGGCAAAGGCGCTCCTGAAACGCTTCCGCTACTCGGACGACGACGTGCGGCAGGGCAAGCTGGCTCTGCTGAAATACCAGGCGGAGAAGGTCGGGATCCCGAACCTCTGCCGCGAACTCGGCTGCGGCGAACCGACCCTGCTCGACATCATCGCGGAACTGCAGAAACCCGGCCGCGACGTCCGCGATTCGGCGCCCGCCCCCTTCCTGCGTACCGACGTCCTCGATATCAAGGATCTGAAAGAGGGAATGACCCTGACCGGGACCGTCCGCAACGTCGCCGACTTCGGCGCGTTCGTCGATATCGGCGTCCACCGCGACGGTCTGCTCCACGTTTCCGAGATGTGCGACCGCTTCGTCCGTCATCCCTCCGAGGTGCTCTCGGTCGGCGACGTGATCGAGGTGCGCATCAAGAGCGTGGACGTCCAGCGCCAGCGCATCAACCTCACCCGCAAGGGCATGGGCGTCTGACCTCTTTTTAAATCGCTGATAAATCAGCAAAATATTTTTCCTCCCGGTTGACAAATCGGGAGGAAAATGCTATAATTGTGACAGTTGCACAAGACGGGGCGCCCAAGTTTGGGGATTTCCCCTCTATGCAAACCGCTCGCGTTCTGTTATAATAGAAACGATCAAAAAATCTGTTC
>JAGCYR010000199.1 GCA_017960705.1 Clostridia bacterium
ATCACGGCGCCCGCGGTGGCGTTCTTTTTCTGTATGATCCGGTTGGTGTATTTGTCCGATTGCGCCGCGTAGGGCGACGGCGTGTAGGGATCGTACGGCACGGTTTTGAGGTGCGCTCCGAGCGAGACGACCGGCTCGGGTTCGGGTTCCGCGGTGGTCTCCGCGACGGTGGTTTCCGGGGCTACGGTCGCGTTTGCCGTCGTATCGTTTGCCGTCGTTTCGATCCCGCCCGACGTTTCCGACGGCTCGGTCTCGTCCGCGTCGGGCGCGGTCGTATCGACTACCGAGACCGGCGAGCAACCCGTAAACAGTAGCGCGAAGACGAGCAGAAGCGAGATCAGGGCGGGAAAAAGTTGGCGTTTCATCCCGCGTTCCCCGTTATTTTCCGAACGCGATCTGGACCATCACGTCTGCAACCGTTCGTTTGGTGGAAATATCGGAATAGGTGTAACTGAAGGGGACGCCCGTTTCGTTTAGGAAACTTTCGAGTGCGGAGCGATACTGGCTCTTCCACGTCGACAGGGACATTCCGTCGTAGAAGATCGTGATCGAACGGAACGCCGGTTCTCCCGAAAAGACGGTGTTCAGAAGATGGGTATAATACTGCTGCGCCTCCGCCGTACTCGAAATCAGCAGATCGTGGGTTCCGTCGTATTTCAGTTCGGTGAGATAGTTGTACATGGCGGGACGGTATTCATCCGACGCGGCAAAGGGATCGGGCGAATAGTTGTTGTAGATCTTCCGGTGCTCGGTATAGGACATCCCGAGGCAGAAGTCGCGCAGGATCCGCACGCTCGCGTTCCCGCCGCCGACCCGGTCGGCGACCGACCGTTGTCCCGCCCCCGACGCCGTGGGATCGAAAATGTAATCGTAGCCGTCAATATGCAGGTACAGATAGGAGTGAACGAGAATGTAATAGGATCCCGCCTGATTCGGGTTCGGCTTGATGTAGGTGCGGCTGTCGGTCTCGGCGCCGATCCGTCCGTTGTCGAACGCGACGACCCGCCGGAGTTCGATCCCCTCGAGCCCGAGCAGCAGCGCCGACGCTTTCGCGTAGCCGAAGCACGCCGCGACACCGTAGAGCAGCGGTCCCTCTGCTTTGAAACTGATCATCCGGGCGGAGATCATATCGGGTTCATTATCCTTATCGAGCGAGTTGTAGACCCAGCCCTCTCCGTCGGTGTCGTAGACGGCGTGGTTCATGATCCAGAGGAAAACGCGGTAGACGATCTCCCACTCGGTCAAAGAGTCGTCGGAAATCTGTGAGAGGATCCCGCACGCCGTTTCGACGATACTTGCCGCCGGACTTCCGGCGATCGGCGCGATCTTGTATCCGTGCGAGAGACAGTAGACCGCCTGTTCGGAATCCCAAACCGAGATCCCGTTCACGGGATCGAGCCCCGGAAAAGTCTCGGCTCCCGCCGGCGGATCCAGGATCACGCCGTCGCAGGCGGCGGCGATCGCCGTGGGCGGAACGACGAGATAGGTTTCGGGATAAAACTTCAGGTTGACGGTCAGCACCGCGCCGTTAAGCGACCCCGAGAGGGCGCAGAGCGAGGGCAGAAAGCCGCTGTTCCGATAGAGCAGGTTGAGTTCGGTTTCGGCGTCGGTCGCCTCGTAACCGAGCGTGACCGAAAAGGTCCCCTCGCGGTAAAAGGCGTGCCAATTCGCGATCTCGATCAGTTCCGCGCGCGTCTCTGCCCGATCGGACGAGCAGGACAGCGGCAGCTTGCGCGGGTAGGTAAGCCCGACCCGGGAGGGTGTCTCAATCTCGCTCGCGTTCAGATACGATTTGCCCTCCGCGATCTTGTTCTCGTAGGTCGCGTCGTAAGCCGGGGCGTAGACGTTCGGCGTATAGGAATCGTCGCGTTTGCCGAACACGACCGTCACCATCACGTTGGCGCCGGTTCGCGTGGGCGAAACGGAGGCGTCGGTATACTTATAGGGAACGTTCGTCGCGTTCAGGAAATCGAGCAGCGCCTGTTTGTACTTCGATTTCCAGGTCGAGTAATCTGCCTCGTAGAACAGGGTGACGGTCCGGAAGTCCGACGCGCCCGAGAAGACGGTCGAGAGCAGGAAGTTGTAGTAGTGCTGTGCCTCCGCCGTGCTCGACAACAAGAGATCGTGCGTCCCGTCGTAGGTCACGGTGGAAAGATAGCGGTAACTGCCGGGATTGTAGTTACCCGATTCGGTGACGAGGTCGTAGGGGAACTCCGAGTAGAAGGTGCTGTGCTCCGATTTGGTAAGCCCGATCGCAAAGTCCTTCATGGTCAGGATCTGCACGTTTTGTCCGGTCGTCTGATCGAGAACCGATTTCTTCCCGTTCTTGGCGAAACTGGGATCGAAGATGTAATCGTATCCGTCGATTTTAAGATAGAGATACGAATGGACGTTGATCTCGGAGCCGTACCCGTAATCGTACAGGATATTCCAGTTGCGTCCGACCGGGGTATAATCCCAGATCTTCCAATGGAACGCGACGACCCGACGCAGTTCGATTCCCTCGAGCCCGAGGAGCAATTCACCGGCTTTCGCGTAGCCGAAGCAGACGCCCTGCCCGTAGAGAATCGGACCCTCGGCGAAGAAACTGATTACCCGGGCGGGGAGCATTTCGGATTCGTTCGCTTTGTCAAACGAGTAGGACGACCATTCGTCGCCGGCGTAATCGTACTCCGAATGTTCCAGTAGCCACCGGTAGACGCGGTAGACGATCTGCCATTCGGTCATGGAATCGTCGACGATCTCCGCCAGGGCGGTTCTCGCGGCGTTGATGATCGCTTCGGCGGGGCTGCCCGCGATCGGCGCGATCTTGTATCCGTGCGAGAGACAGTAGCACGCCTGTTCGGAATCCCAAACCGAGATTCCGTTCACGGGATCGAGCCCGGGCAGGGTGTCGGTTCCGTTCGGCGGATCGTTTTCGCCGCCGAGGATCTGCGCCGGAACCGTGGTGCGGGGGTTGACCAGATAGGATTCGGGATAGAACTTCAGCCGGACGGTCAGCGTCCGGTTTTCAAGCGTGCCCGATACCGAACAGATCGAGGGAATAAAGCAGCTGTACCGATAGAGATAGGTCAGTTCGACCTCGGCGTCGTCCGCCGGATAGCCGAGCGTCACGGTAAACCCGCCCGCCCGGTAGAACGCGTAGTAGTTCGCGATCTCGATCAACTCTTCGCGCGACGCCGCCGTATCGAGCGACGCGGGCGCCGGAAGCGGGTTGGTGTAAACGACCCCCGCACGCGAGGGCGCAAAGACCTCCGACGCGCCCATCTGCGTCTTTCCGGCGGAGATGACCGCTTCGTATTCCGCGTCGTACTCCGGTTCGGAGGGGGCGGGAAACGATTGGACCCAGCTGGCGGTAAAGGTCTTTTGTCCGGTCGAGCCAACGGTGATCGTCCCGCCGTTCGACCAACCCGCAAAGGTGTAGCCGGCACGGATCGGGGCGGCGAGGTTGACCGCGTCCTCGACGGTGTAGGAGGCGGGGTTGTTTTGTGCGTTGGTTCCGCCGTTCAGGATATAGATGATCGGGTAACGGACGATCGTCCAGGAGGCGGTAAAGGTCTTTTCGCCGGTCGAACC
>JAGCYR010000200.1 GCA_017960705.1 Clostridia bacterium
AAGCGACGCGGGAGAATACTTGACCGCGTTCAAAAAGAGCGCGTAGAACGAGAAGGGCGTCTCGGCAAACGGCAGAAGCACGAAGGCGGCGACCCACATCACGAGACCCACCCAGACGGCGATCTTCAGATGCGAGTAGCGGTCGGTCTCGTCGGTCCCCTTTTTGTAAAAGAGATCGGCGAAGCCCCAGCCGAGAATACAGATCAGCGCAGCGACAAACCAGTTCATTGGGAAATCCTCTTTCCGGTGATTCCGCGGTCAAGAATACACTCGCCGGATATTGTAGCACATTTTTCGCCCGATTGCAACCTGTTTTTGCTATTTTTCAAGGTTTTTTCGGGGCGGGGAGCTCGTTTACCATCGCGTCGAAAAGCTCTTTCAGAAACTCCCTGTCGTCGATCTGTTCAACGAGCAACATCGGCTTCGCCCCTTCGTAGGGCGTCTCGAGCGGCGCTTCGGGCATCCACTTTTTCGCGGCGTCGGTCGCCTTGACGAGCAGACGGTCGTCGTAGATCCCGCCGACGATCTTCCCCCGGTAATAAAGGATATACTCGCCCATCATCGCCTTGTATGAGATCGGGTGCAAAAGCGAGAGCTGGTCGAGGACGAATTCGAGATAGTCTTTGGACGACGCCATTTGCGTTCCCTCCGGTTTTTCAGCCCTCGTAGGGGGGCAGGTCGAAATGATGACGCTCCGTTTTATAGTAAACGTGCCGAACCTGGTCGATCTTGTCGGGCGGCATTTCCGTCGGGTTCCCATCGGCGTCGGTCACCGCCCTTCTTTGCTGCTTTTTTTACCATTATACCCGGATCCGCGCGGGTTGTCAATGCCGTTCGTTTCCGGGCTGCTCGAGGCGGGCGAGGACCCCCTCGACGGTGTCCTCGAAAAAGATCCCCCGTTGTTTTTCCTCGCTCGACAGACCCTGCTCGATCATTGTCGCGAGCAGCGCTTTCAGCCCGTCGTAAAAACCGTTGTGATTGTAGAAGATACACGGCGCGCTTTTCAGTTCCAAGGAGAGCATGGACATGATCTCGGTGATCTCCTCCAGCGTACCGGTCCCGCCCGGCAGAGCGACAAACGCGTCGCCGAGTTCCGCCATTTTCGATTTTCGTTCCGGAATATCCCGCGTAACGATCAGACGGGTGAGCCCCTCGAATTGCAGTTCCCGCTCCACGAAGAAGGAGGGCTCGACCCCGATCACTTCTCCGCCGGAAGAGACGGCGCTTTTTGCCAGAACGCCCATCAGCCCGGATTTCGAGCCGCCGTAAACGAGACGGTTGCCGCTCTCTCCGATCCGGGTCCCGAGTTTTCGGACCGCCTCTTTCAGCGAAGGGTCGTTTCCTTCGCAGGCGCCGAGATAAACCGTTACGTTCATGTTTTTCTCCTTATCATATCGTCTTTTCAACGGTGAAGCGACTTCATAGGGTTTACTGCTGCGAAACACCGAACACTTTGTCGCATCGGTTCAAATCGAGAAAGATCCGGATCCCCTCTTCGGTTTCTCCCTCTTACAGCGTTTTTTCCATTATACCTGAAACCCGCGCGGGTTGTCAATGCCGTCCGCTCCCGCGCCGACGCAAAAAGGAACCCCCGGAGAGGTTCCTTTTCACAAGCGCCCGGATCAGTCTGCGGTATCCGAATGATCCGTTTCGGGTTCCGCGTCGTCCCATGAGAGCGTCTGCTTCTTTTTCAAAACGAACAGCGTGACGCCGACGGCGCATCCGGCGCCGCAAAGGAAGCCGAGGACGATCCAGAGCGCGGTGAGGTTCGGGGCGCGCTTCGGTTCGGGTTCGGGCTCGGGTTCCGGTTCCGGGATGACGGCTGCCGCTGCCGCCGCCTCTTCCGCCGCGGCAAGCGCCAATTCGTCGTCCGTCAGGTGTCCCAGGGTATCCGCGTCGATCTCGGTCTTTTTGGCGGGGGACAAAGCGTTATAGGCTTGTCTTGCCGCCGTGATCGCGTCCTTATCGGAGGTCGTAACGGCGGACGCGGCGGGGAGCGCGTCGATAGCAGACTTCACCGGCGCGGCGGAGTCGGGACCGGTGATCACCGTGGGCCTGCTCGCCTTGCCCACATCCAGTTCGGCGATCTCGCCGTTGACCTTCACTTCGTAATCTCCTTCCTTCCGGAGGACCAGCGGTCCGCCGAAGGCTTCGGAGGACAGATCGTATTCGGAAGTGAAAACCGAGTACGAATCGGGGGCGGCGGACAGATTGACGATCGCGTTCCCGCTGATCCCGGGGTGATTGTATCCCGCGACGTAATTCCTGCCCTCCAGACGCAGATCGACGGTCAGAACCGGCGTTTCGTCCTCGCCCGATCCGGTCAGTCCGCTCGTGAAATGAACGACGGAGCACCATGTCTGCGGGTAGATATACAGATCCCGGAAAACCATATGTACCGTCGCGGGTGCCGCGTCCTCTGCGTTGTGTACGACGCGCAGGATGGCGTCGGCGTTTCTTACGCCGCCCGTGATCGTGTACAGCGTGTTTTCAAAGGTAAATCCTTCGTAGTCCACGCCGTTCTGCGCGTAGTGATCGGCAAAGATCCGGATCGGTCCGTCGGCGACGTTCAGGGTGACGTAGTGTTCGAACCCGTCCTCCTCGGCGGAAACCGTGATCGCGGAAAGCGTCGCGAAAGCCGCGATCGTAAGAGCAAGCGTGAGAAGCAGGGCGAAGAGTTTTTTGCACGTTTTCATTGGGGTACTCCCGTATTGTGAAGTTTTCGCCTTCGGCGAAAGTGAAGTTACGGCTGACGCCGTAGTGGAGTTTGCCGCAAGCGGCAAGTGAAGTTAAGTGTTCCGCGCAATAGGGGTTCCCCGACGCATACGAAGCAGGCGTTGGGGGGTCGCGAAAGCGGAACACTTAATGAAAAACCCCTTTCGTCGTCCGACGAAAGGGGTTTTTCTGGCAGGGGCGCTAGGACTCGAACCCAGGACCAACGGTTTTGGAGACCGCGATTCTACCAACTGAACTACACCCCTGTACGACGGAGAATAGTATAACACACTTTTTTCCGAATTGCAAGGGGGTCGAAAAGATTTTTTCGGGTCGGAAACGGGAGCCCTGCAGGGAGCGTTTTTCGTCGGGCAAAAACGGGCGGCGAAAAATCTTTGCAATTTTATCCGCCGAAAGTATTGCAATTAACCTCAAAATAGTGTATTATTGATTTTGTTATTTTATATTTATGCAGAAGAAAGGATCATTTTATGAGAATCGGTGAATTGATCGCCTTCATCCTGTACTTTACCATCGTACTCGGAATGGGCGTCTATTTCTTCGTCCGCGGCAGAAAGGATATGGGAGAAAAGAGTTTCTTCCTCGGCGGACGGAAGATGAGCGGTCTGATCGCCGCCCTCAGCGCCGGCGCGTCGGATATGAGCGCGTGGGTTTTGATGGGTCTTCCCGGCTCGATCTACCTTGCCGGTATGGGACAGGTCTGGATCTCGGTCGGTCTTCTGATCGGGACGATCCTTTCGTGGTTCCTCGTGGCGCCTCGTCTCCGCCGCTATTCGATGCTGGCGGACGACTCCATCACCATCCCGCAGTATCTGACCCGTCGTTTCAAATCCTCGAGTTCGGTCCTGCAGGTCGTGTGCGCCGTCATCTTCGTCGTGGTGTACTGCGTCTACGGCGCGTCGAGCATCAACGCGTGCGGGACGCTGCTGAACACCCTGTTCGGGCTGGATCCCCGCGCAGGGATGGGGATCGCGACCGCGATCATTATCTCCTACGTTTTTCTCGGCGGATTCAACGCGGTGTGCTGGACCGACTTTTTCCAGGGGCTGCTGATGCTGGCGGCTCTGATGTTCACCCCGATCGTTGCGGTGGGGATGCTGAACGCAAACGGCGCCGTCGCCCCCGGTACGATCCCCGAACACTACTACAACTTCCTTTCGAGCGGTAAGTTCGACTGGAAGAGCGTTTCGGATATGCTGACCGGTCTCGGCTGGGGTCTCGGGTATTTCGGGATGCCGCACATCATCGTCCGCTACATCTCGATCAAGTCCGAGAAAGAGATGAAGAAATCCCGCTGGATCGGTATCGCCTGGACCACCCTGATCCTTCTGATGGCGTCGGTCGTCGCCATCGTCGCGAGAAAGTATCTCGGAGACTCGATGCTCGGCAGCAAGAATCTGATCTTCGTCGAGATGGCGCGTACGGTTTTCCCCGTTTTCATCGGCGGCGTCATCATCTCCGCGATCATCGCGGCGAGTATGTCGACGGCGGATTCCCAGTTGCTCGCGGCGTCCTCCGCGTTTGCGTCCGACGTGTATAAGACCACCATCAAAAAGGACGCGTCCGACAAGAACGTGATGTGGGTCGGACGGTGCGTCGTCATCGTGATCTCGCTTCTCGCCTTCGGTATCGCGATGCTCGGCTCGGGCGATCCCCCGATCGTGCCGGCGTTCAGTACCATCATGAGTCTGGTTTCCGCGGCGTGGGCTGCGTTCGGCGCGGCGTTCGGTCCCGTCATCCTGCTCTCGCTGTTCTGGCGGCGGCTCAACTACAAGGGCGCCGTTTCGGGTATCGTCACCGGATTCGCCGTCGATATCCTGTGGATGATCCTCTTCAACTTCGAGTACTACGGCATGACGAGCGCGGCGTACAACACCAACCTGTACGAGATCCTTCCCGGTTTCGTCGCCGGTATGATCGCCGCGGTCGCCGTGTCGCTCGCGACCGAGCAGCCGAGCAAGGAAGTCACGGATCTGTTCGACAAGTTCAAGGCTCTTGATTCTCTTGTAGAAGATGACCTCGCGGAAGAAACCGTGATCTCTCCCGTCAAAGAAGAAATCTGACAAACGAAAACCTCCCTCCGGTCCGGAGGGAGGTTTTTTGAAAAGCAACGGCAGGTTGCTTGCAAAGATGAGGGCGGCGTGGTATGATAGAGAGCGGAGGTGACGAAATGGAAACCAAAGACGTGCTTTACGGGTTGAGAACCAAAAAGGGGCTGTCGCAGTAGGAACTCGCGGTAAAACTGTTCGTGACGCGGAAGGCGGTTTCACGCTGTGAGTCCGGGGAGACCGTACCGAACACCGAGACGCTGAAACTG
>JAGCYR010000201.1 GCA_017960705.1 Clostridia bacterium
ACGTCTGGCTGGTCGGAACGGTCAAAGATGAAGACGGGTCGCTCTTTTGCCGTCTCTCGGTCGATCTCCCCGACGATCTTGCGGTCGAACCCGGCGACAAGCTCGCGGCGGAGGGAACGGTCGCTTCTCTTTCGGCTTACGCGAGAAACGGTCTCTTTGGTCGGGGCTGCCGCGGACGGCTTCACCTTACGGGCGAGATCGAAAAAGTCGGGCATACCGTATCGCTCCGCGCGCCGTTCGCTTCGCTCGCCAAAACCGTCCGGAATACCGTCGCCTCCCGCGTGGAGGGCGAAAACGGAGGATTGCTCGTCGCGGTGCTGCTCGGAGAAACAGAGGAACTGCCGACCGGAACGGGTCTTCTGTTCCGGCGCGCCGGGATCTCTCACGCGCTCGCAGTCAGCGGGATGCACCTGGTCTTTCTCTGCGCCGCCCTGTCGTTTCTGCTCCGTCGGCTCGGACTTCCCCGTCCCGGCGTATCTGTTTCGGTCATCCTGTTCGCCTTCTTCTACGCCGCTCTCGTCGGTTTCACGCCTTCGGTTTTGCGCGCTTCTCTGATGCTTTTCTTCTACGAGGGTAGCTGGTTTGCAAAGCGCCAGCCCGATTCCCTGACCTCCCTTGCTCTGTCCGGCGCAGTTATGCTTCTGTTCGCGCCGTACCTGATCGCCTCGGTCTCGTTTTTGCTCTCCTACCTTGCGACGCTCGGGATCCTGCTCTCTGCGCAATTCATCCGCGAAAGAAAACCGAAAAAGCGCCCGCTGGCGCTATCCTTTGCGCGAAAGATCGGCTCATACGCACTGATGACACTGTTCGCCGTCCTCTTCACACTCCCGGTGACCTGCGCTCTCTTCGGGGAGGTCACGCTGCTGTCGATCCCGGCGAACCTCCTGCTTTCGATCCCAGTTCAACTGCTGCTCTATCTCGCGGTGGCGGTGCTGATCCTGCCCTTTCCGTTCGTTGGAAGTTTCGCCGAAGGGTGCTGCACGGTCTTCCTCTCCCTGCTCCGACGGATCGCGGCGTTTCCTTTGGCTCCCCTGTCCTTCTCGTCCAAACTCCTGACCGTCGCGGGCGTTCTTCCGATCCTTTCCCTGCTTGCCGTCGCGTTCCTCGGGCTTTCAAAACGGAAACGGGTCGTCCTGTGTTCGGTCGCGGGAACGCTGACCGTCGCGGCGTTTCTGCTCTCCGCCCTGCCCGTGAAAACCGACGGCCGCGCCGTTTTACTCTCGGACGGGAGCGACAACGACCTGATCGTCCTCCGCGCGGGAAGGAAAGCCGCCTGCGTGGATCTCGGCTCCCCCGACGGTATCTTGCCGCTGCTCGAAAAGGAACTGAAGTCCGACCGGATCGCGGAGATTGACCGCTACGTCGTCGCCTCGTACGACGAGGGGATAACCGACAGCTTCAAAGAGGTGCTCTCCGCCGTGTACGTTCGCTCGGTCGTTCTTTTTGAACCGAACGAAACCGAAAGAGCCGAATACGACGCGCTCGTCGCCCAGCTCGATCGGGTCTCGGTCAAACATACGCCTCTTGCGGAGAGCGGATCGGTTTTGGGGTACGAACTCGGTTTCGTCAAATACGATCCGCCTGCCGACCTCCCGACAGTTCCGCTGACGCTGACGCTTTCGGCGGACGGCGATCTTCTGTTTTATATCGGAGAGACCGTACCGATCCCCTACGAGGGATACGACCTGCCCGACGGCGTAACCGCGCTCTTCCTCGGCTGTCACGGGGAGACGCGGTATCTCTCCTTCCGACAGGAGCTGCCGAAGACGGTCAAAGCGGTCTGCACGGGCTGCGAATTCTACACAACCTGCGCGTTTTCCGGCGGCTCAAGGAATCTGCGCCTGATCTGTAAAAAGCGGTTCGTCCCGGACGGTTTCGTTCCCGAATAAAAATCACCCCCGCCCAAAAGGACGGGGGTGTTGATTTGTATCGGTATCAGACGATACCCTGCGCCATCATCGCTTCGGCAACCTTCTCGAAGCCGAAGATGTTCGCGCCGACGACGAAGTTGCCGGGCTTGCCGTACTTTTCGGCGGTCGCGTCGATGTTGTGGAAGATACCGACCATGATCGCCTTCAGCTTCGCGTCGACCTCCTCGAAGGACCAGAAGAGCCGCTGGCTCGACTGCGCCATCTCGAGCGCGCTGGTAGCGACGCCGCCGGCGTTCGCCGCCTTGCCGGGGGCAAAGAGGACGCCGTTTTCAAGGAAGTACTCGGTCGCCTCGAGGGTGGTGGGCATATTCGCGCCCTCACCGACCGCAAACACGCCGTTCTTGACCAGCGCCTTCGCAGATTCGAGGTTCAGTTCGTTCTGGGTCGCGCAAGGAAGCGCAACGTCGCACTTGACGGTCCAGATGCCCGAGCAGCCTTCGTGGTATTCGGAGCCCGGAACTCTCGCGGCGTACTCCTTGATACGGGCGCGCTCGACCTCTTTGATCTGCTTGATCACGTCGAGGTTGACGCCGTTCTTGTCGTAGATGTAGCCGTTGGAGTCGCACATCGCGACGACCTTCGCGCCGAGGGTGGTCGCCTTCTGCGCCGCGTAGATCGCGACGTTGCCGGCGCCCGAGACGACGACGGTCTTGCCCTTGATGGTCTTTCCGCGGCTCTTGAGCATTTCTTCGGTCAGGTAAACGAGACCGAAGCCGGTCGCTTCTTTTCTGGCGAGCGAACCGCCGTAGGTGAGTCCGCGCCCGGTGAGAACGCCGACGTGCTCGTTGCGGATGCGCTTATACTGTCCGAAGAGGAAACCGATCTCACGGCCGCCGACGCCGATATCCCCGGCGGGAACGTCGGTATCCTGACCGATGTGACGGTAGAGTTCGGTCATAAAGCTCTGGCAGAA
>JAGCYR010000202.1 GCA_017960705.1 Clostridia bacterium
ATGGAGATGGTCCAGATCAAGGGCGTCGACGACACCGACCGCAAAACCGTCGCCAAACTCGGCGCGGGCGCGAAACTGGTCGTGCGCGAACGGCTGATGACCCACGGGGAGCAGCGGGCGCTCAGCACCTACGACGTCGAACTGAACGGGGCGGGAGCCTCCGCCGACGTGGTATCAAGGTCGGTCGCGAAGGACGATTCCTTCCAGCGCTTCGACGCGAAGATCACCGGCAACGCCGAATGCCGCGGGCACACCGAGTGCGACTCGATCATCATGGACCGCGGACGCATCCTCGCCGTTCCGGCGCTCGAAGCCAACGACGTCGACGCCGCGCTGGTTCACGAAGCCGCCATCGGCAAGATCGCCGGCGCGCAACTCGTCAAGCTGATGACCCTGGGTCTTACCGAACGCGAAGCCGAAGAGCAGATCGTCAACGGATTCTTGAGTTAAAACGCACCCCCGCGGAACATCCGCGGGGGTTGTTTTTTGGTTTTTGAGGGTTGCATAAAAGAAAAACGGAATATGTGTTCTGCACGAAATCCGAAATCAAGCGGAGAAAAAGCGGTTGCGAGCCGTATAACGGGGAAATCGAGCGGCGGAACGAGACCGAAAATAAATAAATATTTGCAAAAACGGGAGGATATACAAAAACTATTCCGAAACGTCCGTCTTTTTCCGACGCCGCGAAAACGCAATTTTTCGGTCGAAAAAGCCGAAGAAACAGGATTCGACAAACGCGCGTGGTATAATGAAGAAAAAACCAAGGAGCAACAGGGAAATGACGGTTACGGAAACGAAAACCAAAGAGATCGTCAGACGGGACGAGGTATCGCGCAAGGGTACGGCAGCGGTCTACCGGCTGATCCGGGACGGCGAACGGTTCACCGTTTCGGTCGAGTGCGGCGGGCAAACAGAAGAGGTCTCCGCTTTTCCCGGCGGGGAAACGGACGCGCGGCGGTTATACGATCTTGCCGTCCGGGAGTTCGTTCTGCCGGGTACGCTCGCGGACGTCTGGCAAGATCTCCACACGGAGGGATAAGGTCAGGCGAAGCGCGAGAGGAACTCGTCGCGGGAGAACAGGATATTCAAGGCGTCGAGCAGGGCGTTTGCGGGCAGATCCCCCGGCAGCCCGAGCGACTCCGCCAGTTCCGCACGGCGTCGTTCGGCACCCGCTTTGCCGGAGAGCCCGAGCGTGAACAGGTCGGTTTTCGTGATGGGTTCGGACGAGGGGCGCGCCGGCGCGTCGGAAAGAAACGGCGCGAAGACAGACCGCAACACGTCGGGCGTCATCCCCTCCACCCCGAGCAGCCCCGCTTTGCCGGGTTTGGCTTTGCGTTTTTCTTTGCCCGGGATCTTGGGGATATAGAGGTGGATCACCCTGTCGGGCGGCAGGATGCCGGACAGAAAGCTGCGGATCTGCCGTCCTCCTCCGTCGCTGTCGGTCAATAGGATCAGCGGGCTTTTTTCGGCGAGCCGCAGGAGCAGCGCCCGCGTCCCTTCGCTGTTGAATACCGAAAAGCCCCCCGTCGAAAAGACCGGGGTGTCGAAGAGAGCGGAGAGGGCGATCTTGTCGTACTTTCCCTCGACGATCACGGGGTAGCGCACCCGCAGTTTATCCATTCTGCGCCTCCCGGTTCCGCTTCTCGCAAAGGGACTTTGCGAGAAGCGGACAGGACGAACACGCGGGGCTCTGCGCGCGGCAGACCTCCCGCCCGAACCAGACGATCCGGTGACAGAAAGCCGGACCTTCTTTTTCATCCATCAATCCCAGCAGGATCTTTTCGATTTTGTAGGGATTTTTCTCTTTTTCGGGGTAGAAGCCCAGCCGTCCGCAGATACGGATGCAGTGCGTGTCGGTGACGAAACCGCCCCGCCCGAACACGTCCCCGCGCATCAGGTTGGCGATCTTGCGCCCCACGCCGGGCAGCCGGAGCAGGTCGTCCATCTCTTCGGGGACCCGCCCGCCGAACTCGTCGAGCAGCATCCGCGACAGGTTCACCAGATCCTCGGCTTTGCGGTGATAGAGCCCGCAGGACTTGACGTAGGTTTCGACCTCCGAGACCTCGGCTTCCGCCATGGCGGCGCAGTCGGGAAAACGGGCAAACAGCGGACCCGCCGTCAGGTTGACCCGCGCGTCGGTGCTCTGCGCCGAGAGCCGCGCCATCACCAGCAACCTCCAGGGATCGTCCCCGCCCCAGAGCAGGGCGCACTCGTCGGGGTAGAGTTCTTTTAAGGCGGCGTTCACCGCGGCTATGCGCTTTTGCTTTTCGGCCTTTGTCACGGCGTCTCCTTTCCCGGTTCGTACCCGGCTTCGCGGAGCAGTTTTGCGAGCAGCTTGCGGGGCAGCCCGATCACGTTGTCGAGCTCTCCGTCGACCTTTTGGACGAAGCGCACCGCACCCGCCTGGATGCCGTAGGAGCCGGCTTTGTCCATCGGCTCGCCCGACGCGACGTATTCCGCGATCTCCTCTTTTGAGAGCGGGCGGAAGGTGACGGCGGTGGTCTCCACGCCCGAAAAGATCTTTCCCCCGACGGCGACGGCGACCCCGGTCACGACGCGGTGCCGGTTCCCGGAGAGGGCGGTCAGCATCGCCTCGGCGTCGGCTTCGTCCTTCGGCTTTCCGAGCGGGACGCCGTTCAGTTCGACCAGCGTATCCGCCCCGATCACGAACACGGGGGCGGCTTGCAAAATATCAGACGGGAGCGAGGATTCGACCGCCTTCGCTTTGCGCTCTGCAAGGATCTTCACCCCCTCGGCGGGCGTGATCTCGGGGGGCAACGTCTCGTCCGCTTCGCTCACGAAGATACGAAAAGAATACCCGGCGTCGGTCAAGAGTTCCCGGCGGCGCGGGGATTTGGACGCGAGGATCAGTTCCATGTTTTTCGCCTTTCTTTCAAAAGCTGCGGGGCGCGCGCCGGACGGCTTCGCCGAGCGGTTCGCCCGCGAGGAATTTCGAGAGGATCGACCGCGCGGAGGCGGGGGACTCGATCGAGAAACAGAGATACGGACGGGTAAGCCCCGCGGCGTCAAGCTCATCGCGTTTGTCCCCGAGGTAGGTCGGGACGCCGTTCAGGATCTGGTTGCGGTGCGGATATTCGCGGAGCAGGGGGAACTTCGCCCCCGTCCGGTCGGTGAAAACGGCTTGATTGCAGTTTTCGCACCCGAAGTTCTCGCGGGTGAAGCAGCGTTCGGTCAGCATCAGGGGGATATGCCCGTAGCAGAGGATCCGCCCGCCGACCGCCGCCGCCGCGGGGACGGGCAGTTCGGGCGAGAGGATCGCGTCGGAAAGACCCGCGCGGGAGAGCGCTTCCGCCGCTTTGCGGTTGGTGATATTCAATCTTTGCGAGCCGATCGGGGTAAAGCCGAGCGATCGGGCAAGTCCGATCTGTCCGACGTTGTGGACGAGAGCGAGCCCGATCCCGCGCTCGCGCGCCGCCTTCGCCGTCCTCACGACCTCCTCCCGCTCGCCGTCGAAGATCACGGCGGGGAAGGAGACGCCGGAGGGCGTGACCGCGCCGATCTCCTCCCACACCGGGAGGAAAGTTTCGGAGCCCGCGGGCAGAAGGCGCGCGATCGCGTCGAGCTGTTCCGCCGTCCGGCAATAGACCGAGAGCAGGGGAGAGGACGGGAAAGGACGGTCGGTTTTGCTCTCCGTGTAGGGGAGATTCGCCCGCCGTTCGCCCGCTTCCCACGCCGAGACCGCGTCGCGGCGCAGCCGGTTGACGGCGCCGGGGGAGAGGTTCAGACCGGGAGCGAGATCGATCTTGATTTCGTTTTTGTCGCAGGAAAAGAACGTGCCGCCGAGCTTCGAGAGCCGCTGCGCCAGCGCGTCTTTTTCAAGCGGGGCGCTTTTCGCCGCCTCCGGCGTATCTCCCGCGACCGTCACGCTCCGCCCCGCCGCCGTCAGCGTGAGGCGAGCGGGAACGCCCGCCTGAACGGTGCAGGACAGTTCGGCTTTGACCGGGATCGGCGGGATCGCGGCGTCGTTGGCTTCGCGCGAGTTCGCCTTGTCGGCGGCGGAGCGAACGCCGAGCATCGAGCGCCCAAGTTTGCCCGTGAAATACCCGTCGGTAAATCCGCCGCGCGAGAAGATGCGTTCGAGCTCCGCGATCTCGGATTCGGTCGCGGCGCGTTTTTCGTCGAGCAGACGGCGGTAGACCGCGGTGACCCCGTAGACGTAGCCGGGGCTCTTCATCCGCCCCTCGATCTTCAGCGACGCGACCCCCGACGCGATCAGTTCCGGGATATGCGGGGCAAGGCAGAGGTCGCGGAGCGAGAGGCGCTCTTTCCCGTCGTAGGGAAGGCGGCAGGGCTGGGCGCAGGCGCCGCGGTTGCCGCTCCGTCCGCCGACGAGCGAAGAGAACAAGCACTGTCCCGAGTGGCATACGCAGAGCGCCCCGTGCAGAAAGATCTCGGTCTCGGGGATCGCGTTTTCAGTGACCGTTTTGATTTCCGAAAGCGGCAGCTCCCGCGCCAGAACCACCCGCTTCGCGCCGAGCCCGGCGAGCAGATCGCAACCCTCGGTCGAGTGCGCCGACGCCTGAGTGCTGGCGTGGATCGGGAGATCGGGATAAAGTTCGTTGATCCGCGAGATCAGCCCGACATCCGCGACGATCAGGGCGTCGACTCCTAGCTCCCGGAGTTCTCCCGCGCGTTTGACGGCGGATTCCAGTTCGCGTTCGGAGAGCAGGGTGTTCAGCGTGACGTACGCCTTCGCCCCGTGCAGATGACAGTAGACCACCGCCCGGGCGATCTCTTCGTCGTCGAAATTGCGGGCGAAGGCGCGGGCGTTCAGTTGTTTGCCGCCGAAGTAGACCGCGTCCGCCCCCGCGCCCACCGCGGCGATAAGCGCCTCAAACGATCCGGCGGGGGACAGCAGTTCCGGCAGATTGCTTTTTCTAAACATGGCCCGTCCTTTCACTCGCGTTCCGGCGCCCGAAAAACAAGCGGGGGCGCCGTGCTTGTCTCCATTATACAACAAAAAACGGCGAAAGGGAAGAGAGAGGCAAAACGTTTTTTGTTTTTTCCTCTTGACAATTCCCCCGCCGTCTGTTATAATACGTTCCGTCAATGCGGCATCGCCAAGCGGTAAGGCAACGGACTCTGACTCCGTCATCACCTAGGTTCGAATCCTAGTGCCGCAGCCATGAAAGAAACCCGATTTGTCTACCAAATCGGGTTTTTTTCAACTAAGTGTTCCGCAAATGCGTAACGTGAAGTGTGCTTCGCAAGTGAAGCGCGCTTCGCGCGAGAAGTGTGCCTTGCGGCACGATAGCGGAACACTTAACTTCACTTTGCGGCGGAGCCGCAATACTTCATTAGGGAGCGAAGCGAACGTCTTCACTTGCCCGTAAGGGCAAACTTCACTATTGAATTATTCATATTTTGGATATAGAAAGAAAAGGAAAAACAGATCGACAAATCGGGATTTGCGGAGGAGAAACGATTATGCCAAAACAAAACATCTACGACGATCCCATATTTTTTGACGGCTACATGAAGATCCGCGAAAAAGAAGGCAACGCAAACGATCTATTTGAGATACCGGCTCTGTTATCGCTCTTGCCGGACTTGTCGGGAAAGTCCTTGCTCGATTTGGGATGCGGTTACGGCGAGCACTGCAAAATGTTCATCGATATGGGAGCGAAAAGCGTCGTCGGCGTCGATATTTCAGAAAAAATGCTTGAAGTGGCGCACAGAGAAAACAGCGATCCGAAGATCACCTATTTGAATATTCCTATGGAGGATATAGACAAGCTGGACGGACGGTTTGACGTTGTTGTAAGCTCGCTCGCAATTCATTACGTTGAATCTTTTGCCGAAGTTGTAAAAAAGATATATGATAAGATGAACACAAACGGAGTATTCGTCTTTTCGCAGGAACACCCGATCGGAACAGCTTACAGCAACGGCAACCGGTGGACAAAAGACGATAACGGGAACAAGCTATACGTTAATCTTTCCAATTACTGCGTGGAGGGGGAAAGAGAATCGACGTGGTTTGTAGAAGGCGTAAAAAAATATCACCGTACGTTCTCTACCATTGTGAATACTCTGGTCGACGTCGGATTTACCGTTGAGAGAATGATAGAACCGTTCGCCGACGCGGAAATGCTGAAAAAGTATCCTGAGCATGACAATTTGAAACACAAGCCCGATTTTCTGCTCGGTAAAGCAAAAAAGATGTAGACAAATTCCGGTTTAGCGAGGCGGTAAAAGACTTTACGTTTGTACCTTCTTACCTTGATTTCGGTACGTTTGTACGCTCTTTCACAAAGAGAGCGCCATCCCCTCGCGGGACGGCGCTCTCTTTTCGTCTCTTGCTCCTCTCTCTCGGAAGATCCCGTCCCGGTCTCTTTCTCCCCCGCCCGCGTATTTAAATCGGAAGGAAACCCCTTGCCTTTCTTTAAGCGGAAGTTTGACCCGCCCCGGCGTTGACGCGCGTTTTTCTTCCTTGCGGAGTTCCGCGCGGCAACTTTCGGGTTCGGGACGCCGTTGTTCGAAACGATACGTTTTGTGCTTTTCGGGGGAAAAGGGTTGCAAATACAGCAAAAGCGTGGTATAATGAACTCACGAAGCAAACCGCTTCAGGTTTCCCCCAACAAACGGTATGAAACAGTACGGATTCGGAGGAAAAACCATGAAAAAACGCACTTTGTTCTTGACGCTCGTTCTTTGTATTCTTCTTTGCCTTGCTTCGTTGGTTTCGTGCGGCAAAAACAAGACCGACGAGACGGCGGAGGCGACCACCGCGCACGAACACGTCTGGGATCAGGGGGTCAAAACGCCGTCCGGGACCTGCGGCGGAGAGATCGCCTATACCTGTACGGTCTGCGGCGAGACCAAAACCGAGACCTACGAAACGCACGCATGGGGCGACGCGAAACGGCTGGTCGTTCTGCCGACGGAGGGTTCCGACGGGGAATGTGAACGCATCTGCACGGTGTGCGGAAAAACGGGAGGGAACGTACCTATGACGTACGACGAATATACCGCGCAGGCGGACGCTTTGAAGGCAAAGATCGACGCCTTCAGCACCGCCGCCTTCGGCGGGCCGAAGATCACGAAGACCCTGTCCGAGTTCAACGCGGCGGCGCAGACGCTGGCGAGTGAAGGAGGGAAGACCTTCACGCCCTACGCAGCTCCGCCGAAGACTCCGATCGCCGGGCATCCGCGGGTCTTAATCAACGAAAGCGACCTTGAGGGTATCCGCGCGGCGCTGAAGGAGGATCGGAGCAGGATCGCGGCGGGTCTCTTCTTCGACGCGGTCACGGGGCTCCCTTCCGGCGAACTCGGGGAAGCCGTGTTCCATGAAAAGGGAACCTACAAGTACATGAACGGCACCTACAACTACGACGACGAGATGCTGAAGGACATTCAGGCGCTCGCGCTCGACTATCAGCTCACCGGCAACCGGATCTCGGGCTACGGGGCTATCCTCGCGATGGAGAACTACCTCACCACGCTCGACATCGTGAACATCTCCTCCGACAGAGAACGGCAGTACGGCGCGGTGATGTACGTCGCCGCCTGCGTCTACGACTGGTGCTACGACCTGACCACCACGCTCGACCGGGTGCGGATCGTTTCGGGCGTCGAGCACAAGATCGTCGCGGGGAACAATATGGAAATGGGCTTCCCGCCGATCAAGCAGTATTCGGTCGCGGGACACGGCTGCGAATATCAGCTGATGCGCGACTATCTCGCGTTCGCCATCGCGGTCTACGACGAATATCCCGGCTGGTGGGAGTTCATCGCCGGACGGTTCTATCAGGAGTACGTCGAGGCGCGCAACGAGTTTTACGCGGGCGGCATGGTGTCGCAGGGCATTTCGCTCTACGTCCGCGTCCGCTTCGCGTCGGATCTCTACTCCGCGTGGCTGCTTAAAGCCGGCGTCGGCGAGATGCCGTATAACGCCGAGGATATGAAGCAGGTCATGCGCTCGATCTACTCGTACGAACTGCCGAACGAAAACGGCTTCGCGATGGGCGACAGCCACGAGACCGCGGTCGACGGCGACTTCATCAACTACGGGCTGCCCGCGATGATGGCGTCCTACCTGTTCGAGGACGAGACCATCCGCGCCCAGCTCGAGAGCCGGCCCGGCTGTTACACCAAGTTCTTCGACGAGGATCAGGATTGCTTCGAATATACCGGCGTCGCCGAATATCTGATCTGCAGTTCGAACGGCGTGAAGGCGGCGGACGACGTCCATAAAGACATAGATCTGCTCCTCTACAACGGCGGCTGGCTCGGACAGATCATCGCCCGCAACGGCTGGGGCGACGATCAGGCGACGGTCCTGATGAAGATCGGCGTCAAGACGGCGGGCAACCACGATCACCAGGATCAGGGACAGTTCCAGATCTGGTACAAGGGGATGCTCGCGGGCGATACCGGCGTCTACGACGGGTACAGCACCCAGCACCGGAACAACTACCACCGCCAGACCATCGCGCACAACTGCTTTCTGGTCCGCACGCCCGGCGCCACCGACATTGGCGACAGCGGCGGGCAGAAAAAGATCGGCGGCGACGAGATGTCTC
>JAGCYR010000203.1 GCA_017960705.1 Clostridia bacterium
CGGGCATCCCTTTGCGTTTGCCCTCTCCGATCTGTCTTTCTTGTTTTATACGCTCACCCGTTTTTTCGTCCGCGAGCAGGTCCGCGGCTTTTAGCAAAGCGGAAAGATCCCCGCATTCGGATCCGAAGGCGATCGCGTCGACCGAGTGAAGAGACGAGATCAGCTCGACGGCGGCGCGCGTGAAGGTCTCTGCGCCCGATACGCAGAAGGGAAACGGGAGTTCAAGGATCAGGTCGTAACCCCCGAGAAGAGCCGTTTTCGCGCGGAAGTAGGGGTCGGCTATTGCGACCTCGCCGCGCTGGACGTAGCAGCCGGACATAACGGCGACGACGGCGGTATCAAGCCCGTATTTCTCCCGGATCTTTTCCGCGAGGTATTGATGACCGTTGTGAAACGGATTGAATTCAGTCGTAACGGCAACGGTTTTCATCCTGCACTCCTATCCTTGAGACGCTACTTTTTACGATTTTGATTTTTATGCTTGCAAAATCAAAAAAGATAGTTTATAATATGCTTGATTTTGATTTTTCGGAGGAAGAAAATGAACGTACTTGTCATCAACGCCGGCAGCAGCTCGCTGAAATATCAGCTGTTCGACACGGCGACGAACGAAGTCAGAGCAAAGGGGAACTGCGAGCGGATCGGCATCGACGGCCGCATCGTCCACAAGATCCCGGGCAAAGAGGATTACGTCAAGGAAATCTCGATGCCGAACCACTCGGTGGCGACGCGCATCCTCGTCGAAACGCTGACCGATCCCGAACTCGGGTGCCTGAAGAGCATGTCCGAGATCGAAGCCGTCGGTCACCGTATCGTCCACGGCGGTCCGTATTTCTCTGAATCCGTCCTTCTGACGCAGGAAGTTTACGATACGCTGGACAAGAAGTGCCGCGATCTCGCGCCGCTCCACACCGGGGCGCATCTGCAGGGGATCCGTGGCTGCCTCGACGTGATGCCCGACACTCCGCAGATCCTGGTCTTCGACACCGCGTTCCATCAGACCATGCCGCCCGAGGCGTTCATGTACGGCATCCCGTACAAGATGTATAAGGACTACGCCATCCGACGTTACGGCGCTCACGGCACCTCGCACCGTTACGTTTCGGGCGAGATGATCAAGCTGATGGGCGGGAAGGCGGAGGGCACCAAGATCGTGACCTGCCACCTCGGCAACGGTTCATCGATCTCCGCCGTCAAGGACGGAAAGGTAATGGATACCTCGATGGGCTTTACGCCTCTTGCCGGCGTTATCATGGGCCCGCGCTGCGGCGATATGGATCCCGCGGTCGTTCCGTTCATCATGAAGAAGACAGGGATGACCCCCGACGAGATGAGCGACTTCATGAACAAGAAGTTCGGCTTCCAGGGGATCTCCGAGGTTTCGTCGGACTGCCGCGATCTCGAAGCGGCGATCGCCGCCGGAAACGTGCAGGCGAAGCTCGCGATGGACATCCTCGGCTACCAGATCAAACGTTTTATCGGCGCTTACGCGGCGGCGATGGGCGGGCTTGACGCCATCGTGTTCACCGCCGGTATCGGCGAGAACACCGCGTCGATCCGCGAACGGGCTCTGACCGGTCTTGATTTCCTCGGCGTCGATTTCGACCGGGAGATCAACGATAAGACCTTCGGCAGATCGGGCGTGACCAAACTCTCGACCGACAAGTCCCGCGTGCAGATCTACATGATCCCCACCAACGAGGAACTGATGATCGCGCAGGACGCCGAACGGATCGCCAAAGCGTCCAAGTGATCCAAGCACCGGGCTCCCGACGGGGTCCGGTGTTTCCGTTCGCCCTTGACGTATTATAGCATACACGTTCGATTGTTGTCAATTTGTTCGGCGAAAAAGTCGCATTTTTTTGCGGGAGATCCCTCTCTTTTGACGGGTCTCCCGTTCACACGCGGAAACGTCCCGAAACAAACGTTTGACCTGACCCGTCAAAAGGCGTAGATACCGGGTCGTAATATTCAAGACAACAGAGGGATACGCAAAATGGCTTTGTCTTTGACCATAGCGGTCGTCACGTGCGGCGTAATGATCGCTTCGGTCCTGTTTTTCCCGAAGGTTCGGATTTGCAAATTCTCCGTCGATACCTATTGGATCGTCGTGCTTTCCGGCGCCGTCGTTATGCTGGCGGCTCGGCGCGTCGACCCCGTGTTTCTTTGGAGCAAAATGACCGAAAGCACGTCGGTCAATCCCCTGAAGATCCTGACCCTCTTTATATCCATGACCGTCCTCTCGATCTTCCTCGACGAGGTCGGTTTCTTCCGTTATCTGGCGAACAGGGCTCTTTCGCTCGCCTCGCACAGCCAGACGAAGCTCTTTGCCGTCCTCTACGTCACGGTCTCGCTTCTGACCGTGTTTACCTCCAACGATATCGTTGTTCTGACCTTCACGCCGTTTATCTGTTATTTCGCAAAGAACGCGAATATCAGCCCGAAACCCTATCTTGTGGCGGAGTTCGTCGCGGCGAACACGATGAGTATGACCTTTATCATCGGGAATCCGACAAATATCTATATCGCCTCGTCTTACGACGTCAATTTCGTCGAGTACGCCTCCGTTATGATTCTACCCACGCTTGCGGGGGCCGCCGTCGCGTTCCTTGTCCTTTGGC
>JAGCYR010000204.1 GCA_017960705.1 Clostridia bacterium
ACCGCTCTCCTCAAAGAGCTTGACCAGCGTCGCGTCGTTGTATCTTGCAGGCGGCTCGGTAAAGTGCTGGAGGGGTGAAAACGCGTTGAGAGACAGCGCGTCTTTGGCTTTGAGGTCGGGGATCTGCGAAACCGAAAGAGCTCCGGTCTCGTCCTCGTCGTCCGGGGTTTCCTCGGCGCCGTCGTAGAGCGCGAGGAATCCGGGGAAACGGAGATCGTAGCCGCTGGTGCGGAAAACGTAGCCCGCGCACTCGGTCTCGATCAGGACGGTGTCGAAGATCGCCGCCGCCATCTGGCTCTCGACGAAACGCTCCCAGATCAGTTTGTAAAGACGGTACTGATCGGAGGAGAGGATCTTGCGGACCATTTTCGGCTGGATCGCCACGTTCGACGGACGGATGGCTTCGTGGGCGTCCTGCGCGTTTGCTTTGGAACGGTAGACGCGGGCAGACTCGGGAAGATAATCGTTTCCGAACTGTTCGCGGATAAGGGCGAGCGCCGCATCCTGGGCGACGGTCGACACGCGGAGCGAGTCGGTACGCATATAGGTAATAAGACCCTGTACGCCGCCGAGTTCCGCGCCGAGATCGATCCCTTCGTAGAGTTCCTGCGCGACCTTCATGATCCTGCTGGACTGGAATCCGAGCCGTTTCGCCGCCTCCTGCTGCATCGTGGAGGTCGTGAAGGGAGCGGCGGGCTGTTTGATCTTCTGTGCGCGTTTGACCGAGAGAACGGTGAAATTGCCGCTCTTGACCGCCTCCGCGACTTTGTCGGCGTCGGCTTTGTTTTTGAGGGCGAGCTTCCCTTTCCTGTTCCCGTAGAAACGGGCGTCAAAGGATTCGCCTTTGGCGGAGGCGAGCGTGACGTCTATGGTCCAATACTCCTGCGGAACGAAACTCTTGATCTCGTTCTCACGGTCGACGATCATTCTCGTCGCGACCGACTGTACGCGCCCGGCGGAAAGACCGCTCTTGACGTTTTTCCAAAGGAACGGACTGAGTTTGTAGCCGACGATCCGGTCGAGGATGCGGCGCGCCTGCTGGGAGTTCACGAGATCAAGGTCGATCTTGCGGGGCTGACGGATCGCCTCTTTGACTGCGTTTTTGGTCACTTCGTTGAAGCAGACGCGGCAGGGTTTGTCCGCGGGGATGCCGAGGGTCTGCGCCAGGTGCCAGGAGATCGCCTCTCCTTCACGGTCAGGGTCGGTCGCAAGGAAGATCTTGCCCGCGTTCTTCGCCTCTTTCTTCAGCTGGCGGATAACGTCGCCCTTGCCGCGGATGTTGATATAATGGGGCTCGAAATGATCGTCGATATCAACGCCGAGCGAGCTCTTGGGGAGATCGCGAATGTGTCCGATCGACGCGACGACCTTATAACCTGAGCCGAGATAGCCCTTGATCGTCAATGCTTTTGCCGGGGATTCCACGATAACGAGATTTGCCATGTTCACTTTCCGGAACGGATCCGGATCCTTTCGTATATGCTTTCCGACCCTGTCGGAGGTATGGACCGTATTACCTGTCGGCGCGTTCATACCGTCCGCCGGGAAGCGAACGGATAAGACCGCGGATCTCAAGTGTCGTAAGGGATGCGAGAACTTCTGAGGGATCTGTTCCCTCGCGGGAGAGTTCGTCGGCTGTGCGCGGGGTTTCGAGTTGTAAGTAGACCGCCCTTTCGCCGTCGGATAACGAGGAAAGATCGGGTTCCGCCCGGTTTGAGGGTGCGGGGGACGCGGTTTCGGTCGGGCCCGCCGCGCGGGGAGAATAGCCGCGGCGGACAGGAGATAACGAAACGTCGTAGCGTTTGACCGAAGCGTCGAAATCCGGGACTCTCCTGTCGGAGAGCAGGATCGAAAGGTCGTAGGTCCCCGGCGTTTCGGATTCGAGCTTCGACAGGATATCGTCGGCGCAGGAAACCGGGCGGGCGCCCTCCTTCATCAGTTTGATCGGTCCCTCGGCAAGAGGTGAATCCAGACGCCCCGGGAGCGCGAACAGATGCTTCCCCTGTTTTTTCGCGTATTCGGCGGTGATCATCGCCCCGCTCTGCAACGTTCCCTCCGCGACGAAAACGCCCGAGGAAAGCCCGCTGATGATGCGGTTTCGTTCGGGAAATGGTAGCGTTCCGGAGGAGACCCCGGCGGATATTCGGAGACGACGAGACCGTTTTGCTCGATCTCGCGCCGAAGCTTCGCGTGCTTGGCGGGATAGGTCACGTCAAGACCGCATCCGAGCACGGCGATGGTCTTCCCTCCCGCGGCGAGCGCACCCGCAGCGGCGGCTCCGTCGACCCCGTACGCCATCCCGCTGACCACGACCGCACCGCAGGATGCAAGGTCAACGGCGATATCGAAGGTCATCCGCGCGGCGTAATCGCTCGGCGTTCTGGTACCGACGATACCGACGGTCTTGGTCGAAGAAAGCAGGGTGCGGTCTCCCGTAAGAAACAGGATCGCCGGGGGTTTCTCGATCTCCCGGAGAGACTCGGGATAGTCGTCGTCAAACCACGTCACGATCGAAATTCGGCGGCCGGCGCAGAACGCGATGATCTTTTCAGCTTCCGACAGATCCTTGCGGCACAGACGGCGGATATCCCGCTGGTGCGAGCCGAGCGCGTCGGCGATGGTTTCGTCGTCGGCGTCAAAGATCTCGTCGGGCGACGAAAACGCCTTCAGGAGATGGGAGAGCGAATGGGACGCAGGGGTCAGTGACAGCCCGACCCAAATCGACTTGACGTTCGGTTCCAACTCGGCTCCTTTCAGGGGTCAATTCCCCGCTTTGGATTGTTCCCAGAGGAAAAGCGACGCGGCGACGGCTGCGTTGAGCGACTCCGAGGCGGGAGAGATCGGGATATAGACGCTCGAATCGCAGAGAGCGGAAATCTCGGACGGGATCCCCCGTCCCTCGTTGCCGATCACGATCACGTCGTCGGTTCCGATACCGATCTCGGAGAGCGGTTTAGCTCCCTCACGAAGTTCAGCGGCAAAGACCCGTCTTCCTGCTTCACGCGCAGATTTGATGAAGGAACCGAAATCCGCTACGGTACGGAACCCGATCGAGAAAACGCCCCCCATCGCGGCGCGGACGGTCTTCGGATTAGTCACTTCGACACAATCGGAGGAAAGCACCATCTCCGAAAAACCGAACGCAACGGCGCTCCGGACGATCGCGCCGAGGTTCCCGGGGTCGCGCACGTCGTATAGCGCGACGATTCGTTTGCCCTCAAGTTGCGAAAGGTCCTTCTTTTTTATTTTAATATAATTTTTTGAAAAGTCAATACTTTTTAAAACAGTTATGATCCCTTGCGGAGATTTTTCGGAACTGATCTTTTCAAACGCAGGTTCGGAGAAAACGACGGTGCGGTCGGATTCGACAAACTCGGCGCCGAGCAGCTCGGAAACGAGCGAGAGATACCGTTCCGAAGAGCTTTCCGAGAGGTAAATCCGATCGATCTTGGATGCGTTCTCGGGCTTTGCGGATTCGCGGAATAGTTTCTCGCCGTCAGCGGTAAACAAACCGGTTTCTTCGCGCCCTTTTTTGCTTTGAAGGGACGCCGCGAAAACCGTTTCGGGATTATTGCGGGAAGCGATCCGTTTCATTTTGCGGTCTCCTTTCGGTTTTTGATCATACAAATCCTTAATTCTGAATCTGCCCTAAATTATGTTTTGATAATTTTCGGTTGTCGACTTTTCAAAAGATGTGAAACGTCAGTCTTCAGATCCCCGAATATGTAAAAAGCACGCAAACCGATCGGCTTTTTGTTTGATCGGTTTGCGTGTCGAGCTCCCCCGTCGGGGAGAGGCCATTCTTACAGAGCTGCCTTCGCCTTCTCGGCGATGGCGGCGAACGCTTCCTTATCGGAAACAGCGAGTTCGGCGAGCATCTTTCTGTTCAGCTCGATCCCAGCGACCTTGAGCCCGTGCATCAGCGGGGAGTAGTTCATCCCGC
>JAGCYR010000205.1 GCA_017960705.1 Clostridia bacterium
AGTGATCGGGCGCCCGGTTTTAAAGAAACCGTCGATCGCCTGTTTTGCCGCTTCTGCGTTTTCATCGCCGTACGCCACCGCGAGCCGGACCGCGTCGCGGGCGGTGTCCGCGCCGTATTTAATAAGAAATGTCGCCGCTGCGGCAAGGTCGGTCGGCAGTCCGTCCGCGTACGCTCCGACGGCAAGAGACGCGCGTTTTTCGCTTCTTCTGTCGGTTTTGAGCGTGCGGAACAGAGCGGCGACCCCGTCTTCCCCGAGAGAACGACCGAGGGCGGCGAGCGCGAGGACCGGATCGGACGAAAGTTTCGACGCGGCTTTCGCCGAGGCGTTCCAACTCTCCCCGATCGGGGCAAGGGCGGGAACGGCGGCAACCAACGCGTCGCGGTAGGTAAGCAGAACGCCCTCGGACGATCCGCCGGACAGCAGTTTCAGCAGTTCCTCCCGGATCCGTTCGGGCGAAACGCGGGAAACGGTCGGGGCAAGATCGCGAAGAGCGGCGGCGGTCGCCGGCTCGATCGCAAAGCCGAGGGTCGACGAGAAGCGGAGCGCCCGCAGGATGCGGAGAGAGTCCTCGGAAAACCTGCGTTCGGGTCCCCCGACCGCGCGGATGATCTTTGCGTCAAGATCGGCTTGTCCCCCGAAAGGATCGATCAGTCCTTCCGCGGGCGAGTACGCCATCGCGTTGACCGTGAAGTCGCGGCGGGCAAGGTCAAGTTCGAGCGAGGGGGTGAAGATCACGGCGTCGGGGTGTCTGCCGTCCGAATAGTCGCCGTCGATCCGGTAGGTCGTCACCTCGTAGGGCGCGCCGTCGGAGAGCACCGTCAGGGTGCCGTGGGCGATCCCGGTCCCGATCACGCGATAATCCTTGAAAACCGTCTTCATCTCGTCGGGGGAGGCGGAGGTGGTCAGGTCGTAATCGTGGGGTTCGACGCCGCGGCAGAGGTCGCGGACGCATCCGCCGACAAGATAGGAGGGATAGCCGCACGCCGCCAGCCGTTCCATTACGGCAAGGCAGCCCTCGGGGATCGAAAAGTCCATCGGTTCCCTCTCCTTTCGGCGTTTTTTACAGTATAGCACACAACGCGCCGCTTTTCAAGTTTTTTTCGCGGGGCGCGGCGGCTTTTTTCGCTTTTTTCAAAGAAAATATTGCGAAACGGGACGCGGTATGCTATACTGTTCCAAGAAAAATACCGGAGGGGCGTTATGACCATCAGAGAGGAATCGCTGGAAGCGCACAAAAAATGGGGGGGCAAGATCGAGGTGATCTCGCGCGTTGAGATCAACGACCGGCACGACCTTTCGGTCGCGTACACGCCCGGCGTGGCGGAACCCTGTCTCGCTATCGAGAAGGATCCCGAACTCTCCTATTCCCTGACCCGCCGCTCGAACCTGGTGGCGGTCATCACCGACGGGACCGCGGTGCTCGGGCTCGGCGACATCGGACCCGAAGCCGGGATGCCGGTCATGGAGGGAAAATGCGCCCTGTTCAAATCGTTTGCCGACGTCGACGCCTTCCCGATCTGCGTCAAGACCAAGGACGTCGACGAGCTGGTGAAGACCATCTACCATATCTCGGGCTCGTTCGGCGGGATCAACCTCGAAGACATTTCTGCACCCCGCTGTTTTGAGGTCGAACGGAGACTGCAGGAAATCTGCGATATCCCTGTCTTTCACGACGACCAGCACGGGACGGCGGTCGTGGTCGGCGCGGCGCTGCTCAACGCTCTGAAAGTGGTGAAGAAACCGATCGGAGAGGTCAGATGCGTCATCAACGGCGCGGGCTCCGCCGGGATCGCGATCGGACGGCATCTGCTCCGGCTCGGGCTCGGGGAACTGGTCATGGTCGACCGCGCGGGCATCGTCGAGAAGAGCGAGCCGTGGATCAACCCGGCGCAGAAAGAGATGGCGGAGATCACAAACCCGCGGGGACTCCGCGGAACGCTTGCCGACGCCGTCGCGGGCGCAGACGTCCTGATCGGCGTGTCCGCCCCAGGCGTCGTCACCCCCGAAATGATCGGCTCGATGGCGAAGGATCCGATCGTCTTCCCGATGGCGAACCCGACCCCCGAGATCATGCCCGACGAAGCTCTCGCGGCAGGAGCGCGGATCGTCGGTACCGGGCGCAGCGACTTCCCCAACCAGATCAACAACGTGCTCGCCTTCCCCGGCATCTTCCGCGGCGCGCTCGACTGCCGCGCGTCAAAGATCAACGAGGAGATGAAGACCGCCGCGTCGTTCGCGATCGCCTCCCTGATCCCCGAAAACGAGCTGTCCGAGACCAACATCATCCCGTCCGCGCTCGATAAGAGGGTCGCCCGCGCCGTCGCGGACGCCGTGATCGAAGCGGCGAAAAAGACGGGGGTTTCACGGCTGTAAGCCCGAAGATCCCAAAAAATCGAATACTTTATACGCATTGCCCGCCCCCATCACGACCATCACGTCGCCGGGACGGGCGGCTTTTTTCATTCCATCAGCCGCCTCCGCAAAGCCGCCGACCGCGTCCGCCTTTTTCCCGATCGCCCGCGCAAGAGTTTCGTTTGTGACGCCGAGATCGTCGGTCTCCCGCGCCGGGAAGATCGGCAGGACGAGGACCCGGTCCGCCGGACGGAGCGCCGCGGCGAACCCGGCGAGGTCGGCTTTCGTCCTCGAATAGGTGTGCGACTGGAACGCGACGGTGAGCGTTCCCCGGCAGAGGGTGCGCAGGGCGGAGAGCGACGCCGCGATCTCGCTCGGGTGGTGAGCGTAATCGTCGTACCAGAACGCGCCGCCCCATCTCCCGCGCAGGGTCAGACGGCGGTCGGGGAGGGAAAAATCGCGGAGCGACGCCGCGGAAAGCGGGAGCGGCACCCCGACGGAGTACGCCGTTAGGCACGCTGCAAGGGCGTTATCGAGATTGTGCCGCCCCGGGGCGGGAAGCGACAGTTCGCCCGCGGGTTCCCCCCGAAAAACCAGTTTCGCCGCCGTTCCCTCCGTCGTCTCACGGATCGTGCGGGCGAAGAGATCGGCGCCGGGGTCGGACGTCGAGAAGGTCAGCGTGTTCCTCTCCCCGGCAAGCGCGGAAAAATTCGGCGGTACGATCCGGATTCCGGCTTTTGCAAGGTACTTTTCCGCCGAGCGGGAAAGAGAGGCGAAGTCGGGGAAATAGTCGACGTGGTCGAGTTCCAGGTTGTTTAACAGCGCGTGGGTCGGCGAAAACGAAAGGAACGAGTCGGTGTATTCGCACGCCTCGACGAGAAATACGCCCCCCGTTCCGACCCGGAAAGTGACGCCGTCCGTAAGCGTTCCGCCCGAGACCGTCGTGGGGGAAAGCCCCGCGGCGGTAAAGATCCGGTCGAGCATCGCGGTCACCGTGGTCTTCCCGTGGCTGCCCGCGACGGTCACGCGGATCGGGCTGTCGCGCATCAAATATGACAGGAAGTCCGAGCGCGAGATCACGGGAACGCCGCGTTTTTGCGCCCGAATCAGCGACGGATGGTCTGGCGCGACCGCGGCGGTATAGATCACGGCGGAAACCGCGTCGGGAAGATCGCGCCCCTCGGGGTAAACGGCGATCCCCGCGTCCGCAAAATCGTCCCGCGCTTCTTCCCGCCTGTCCTCCCCCGCGACCGCAAAGCCCCGCAATACGGCAAGCTTCGCAAGCGGCGCCATCCCGACGCCCCCGATCCCGACGAACCAGAGAAACGCCCCGGGGAAAAGCAGCTTCGCCGTCCCCTCCCCGCCGCGCAAAGTGTTCTTCGTCAAACCGATCACCCCCACGCAGGATATGCGGATAAACGCGCTTTTGCTATTCAAATCGCTGATATTTCTTTCACGAAACTCAACCATTTTTTAAGTTTTTGCGCATATTATTAACACTCTATTCATAGTTCGCACATCATTCGTTCTTTAATTTCCAGTATAATGAAATTGACTGTATGAGTTTGACATCTGGGAGGAATACTGAAACAAGTAATCCCCCCCGCGAACGCGCGGGTGAAAAGAGGTCAAGTTTCCATGCAGATCACCGATATCAAGATCAGAAAACTCTTTTCCGACGGGCCGATGAAAGCGATCGTTTCTGTCACCTTTGACAACGCCTTGGCGGTCCACGACATCAAGGTCATCTACGCCCACGACCGCACCTTTATCGTGATGCCCTCGCGGAAGAATCCCGACGGTACCTACCGCGACATCGTCCACCCCATCAACGCGGCTTTCCGTGCGTCGCTTGAAAACGCGGTGCTCGACGCCTACCGCGCGGCGGAGATCGAGGCGAAGGAGAACGCGGAGAACGGAACCGACGCCGAAGTTGAGGAAGCGCCCGTCTTCAGCTGACCCGACGGAACTGCGATACGACAAATCAAAAAGGGATCCGAAAACCCGGATCCCTTTGTTTTTTGTGGAAACGCCGAACGGACGGCGGTGTTCCCCGCGGGGACGTTTACGCCTCGTCCCCTTCGGGGGCTTTTTTCTTTTTTTCTTTGCGTTTGGGCTTTGCGGGGGTCTCTTCCGCGGGGGCGGGCGCGGCGAGCGTTTCCTCGGCGGGGGGTGCGTCCTCCACGACGGGAACCGGCGCCGGGGCGCGTTCGTCGCAGTAGGCGAAGAAATCGAGCACTTCTTTTTCGTAGCGCTCGCGTTCGACGAGGTAGCTCATCCCGTGGTCTGCGCCCGGAACGATCAGGAGCCGTTTTTCGGACGCGCAGGCGAGATAGTTCTTGTAGGTCATCCACACGGGGACGAACTTATCCGCCGCGCCGTGCACGAAGAGGACCGGCACGCGGCAGCACTTCAGGGCGTCCTCCGCGGAATAGCGGCTGTCGGAATTGTTCAACTTGCGGCGGCAGATATCGCTTGCGACCCGAGCGCGGAACCCGGTGAACGGAAGATGCAGATTCTTTTCGGTCACGTATTTCCAGATGGCGTAAGGGGAGGTGAACCCGCAGTCGGCGAGAATGCCGTGGACGCAATCGGGGAGGTTGAGCCCCGACGCCATCAGCACGGTCGCCGCGCCCATCGAGATCCCGCAGAGGTAGAGCGGGGTCACGAGGTCGTCGCAGCTCGTCAGATAGTTCACCCAGCTCAGGCAGTCGAAGCGTTCGAGCAGACCGAAGCCCATATAGTCCCCGCTGCTCGCGTTCTGCCCTCTCTGCTCGACGAACAGGACGTTGCACCGGTTGGCAAACCAGAAACCGTAGATCATCGCGAAATCGCGCGACCAGGCGGA
>JAGCYR010000003.1 GCA_017960705.1 Clostridia bacterium
AGCGTATAAAACAAGAAAGACAGATCGGAGAGGGCAAACGCAAAGGGATGCCCGCTCTGATCCGGGAGATCGTAAAGAATGCCGATCCCGAAACGTTCAAGGACGGACCGGGACCGAACGATCTGCTTGCGATCGGCTATCTCAAGGCGCTGAAAAACGTTGCCGAGCCGATCGAACCGTTTGCGGTCAAACGCGTCGGCGGAAGATACGAAAGCGCCCTTCCGGATCATCCCGAATTCGTCGGTGCGACTGCTCTCCGCGGTCTTCTCATTGACAAAGATGTTGACATTATCGAAAGATATATCCCGGCAGAAACGTTTCCTCTCTGGAAAAACGCGATTTCCCATAACGACGCTCCCGCATTGTTTTCAACCCGGCTTTCCGACGCCGTTCTGGCGTCTTTGATAGCGGCCGATCCGACCGATTTTCGGAACCGGACCGGTCTTGACGAGGGTCTTGTCGCCCGTATCCTCGACTCGGCGCAGGAGGCCCTTTCCCTCGAAGACCTGATCGTGCGCGTATCCTGCCGTTCGGTGTCCGATTCGCAGTTCAAACGGATGATCCTCTCGATGTGGCTCGGCTTTACCTCCCCGGGTCCCTACGAAAGACCGCTTTACACCCGTTTGTTCGGCTTTACGGACAGAGGACAGGCGGTATTGCGCAAGATCAAGCGCGATTCCCCGATTCCCATTCTGACCAAAACGGCGGACTACGCCGATTTGCCGAAGGGAGCGAGGGATCAGGCGGAGCTCTCTCTCTCCGCCGACCGGCTGTTCGGTCTCGCGCTCCCTATCCCCCGTCCCGCGTCCGACGCGTATCGCGGCACTCCCTGTCACATTACGGGGAACGCCGACTAACGCCGTCAAAACGCGAAAAAGCCCGACCGAATCACGCGTTCTGTTTTTGTCGATTGGCTTGACAGGAGGCGTATCCTCGGGTAAGATGGGGTCGAACGGGCAGCGCCGGACGACAAACGGAAAAAAGACAAGAAAGGAGATGCAAAAATGAAGGCGGTCAATATTGACGGAAGTTACCTTACCTACAAAGGAAAACCCCTCGTTCGCAAGGGCAACGATTTCTTTTACGGCGATCTTTCGGACGATTACTATCTGTCCATGATGATCATGTCGCAGAAGACTGTGAAGGTCGGTGAAACCTCGGTCGAGGTCCCCGACACGATCCTTGTGCAGGTCTGCTCCAAAGACGGGAAACCCGTCAAGCAGAAACTGGCGAAGGACGGGCTCTACGAGGCGTTCGATCTCGGGTGCGTCTGGCTCGAAAAGATGCTCGTATCCTGATTTTCCCGAACACAAGGAGGTAAAAATGCACGTGTTCAAAAAACGCAGATCCCTTGCCGGACTCTCGATCTTCGCCATTATCCTCGCCGTCCTGATCGTCGGATCGTTTGCCGGATGCGAGGCGGCTTCCCTGATCCCGGTCCGCAACAAACAGCCGACGCCCTCCCCCGACGACGTGATCGCAGGCGAGGAGACAGCGGCGCCCTCGACCGAACCACCCGTTGAAACGACGGTCGAGATCCAACCCGAACTTCCCCTTTTCCACCATCCTCTGACAGGTCTTGAGACGACGGAGAACGCGTCGGTTTCAAGACCTGTCGCCGTCTCTTTCGGCAATACTTCCTACGCTTTGCCGCAGTTCGGGATCGGTCGATCCGACGTTTTGTTCGAGTTTCCGATCGAAAACGGGGCGACCCGACTCGTGATGGTGACAACCGAATACGAGGATCTTGAAAAAATCGGCGGCATCCGTTCGACAAGAGACTACATATCCGACGTTGTGGCTTCCTTTGACGCGATCCAGGTCTACGCCGGGACAAGCGACGTTTCTGCCTCTGTCCTCTTTGAGGGACGCGACACGCTCGACTACCTGACCCAGAATCTGCAGTCGCTCTGCTACCGCGACACGTCGCGCATTATGCCCCACAACCTGATGACGACCGGCTCTCTTATCCTCTCCGAGATCGGGAAGCTCGGATACAGAACGACGATTACGGAAAACTTCCTTGCTCCCTACCGTTTCCCGGAAGGCTCGGCGGGCGTTCCCGCGGGCGATAAAGCGGCGTCGGAGATCCTGATCACCTTCTCGTCGACCCAGAACGCGAGCTTTTCCTATCAGACAAGTTCCGGACTCTATCTTCGCTCGCAGCTCGGGGAGAAGCAGATCGACGGCATCGACCGGGAGCAGCTCTCGTTTACCAACGTGATCGTTCTGTCCTGTGACTGCGCGACCTACGAGTCCGCGAACGGAAGCGAGTTTTCCCTTACGCTGAACGGCGGGAACGGGATCTGCTACTCTGACGGAACGGCTCGCGACGTGACCTGGACGATGGAGAACGGCGTATTCACGCTGCTCGACGCAGACGGAAACCGCCTGACGGTCAACCGCGGGACTACCTATATCGGTTTCGTCCGCGTCTCTGACCCGAACGCCGTCAAGGTGATCCGCTGACCCGATTTGCGATCCGAACCTTCAATCAAACACCGGACCGCCGAACTTTTTTCCGGCGGTCCGCGTTGAATTCATTTATATTTATAATAATTTTTGAAAAAACACTTGACAGAATCACGGTTTGGTGTTAAAATGATCGTACCTCTTTGCTGAGGTGCTTTTTTTGTGCGCCCCGACTGGGACCGGGACGCGCCGCCTCATCCATCGAGGGAGGTATTCAGGGGAAACCCAAATCTGACAGGAGGTGCCGTTATG
>JAGCYR010000206.1 GCA_017960705.1 Clostridia bacterium
ATCGACGGGCTGATCGGGCGGCTGGTGAAGGCGGGCTGCAAGAGCGTCGTGCTCACCAGCGTCAAGTGCGGAAACGAATACGGCATCGTCGGCTACGACGCGGAAAAGAAAGAGACCTTCTCCTATTTCCACGAGCGCATCGACGCGCCGATCCACGGCACGGGCGACGTCTTTACGTCGGTGATGGTCGGTTATATCCTCTCGGGCAAGCTGCTCGAGGAATCCGCGCGCCTCGCCGCCGACTACGTGCGCGAAACTGTCAAAGTGACCTACCCCTACCTCAACGAACACCCCTACGGTCTGCTGTTTGAGAAAACGATCGGGAAACTGATCAAAAAGGACGGAGAATAATATGGAACTCAAAGTTTGCACCTTTAACGTCAGAAGCGTCTATCTCGGGCAGGACGGGGTCAACTCGTTCATTTTCCGCTCGGGGATGATCCTCGAGAAGATCCGCCGGGAGTCTCCCGACGTGATCTGCTTCCAGGAAGTGATCGACCCCATCCGCGCGTTTTTTGAAAATCATCTCGACGGCTACGATCTCTACGGCTACGGCAGAAACGCCGACCGCCGCGGAGAGGGCGTCACGATCGCCGTCAAACGCGGGCTCTTTACCCTGATCTCGTTTGAGAGCTTCTGGCTTTCGCCGACGCCGAACGTCCCCGCGACCCGCTATCCCGGTCAGAGCTCCTGCCCGCGGATCTGCCCGGTCTGCGTCTTTATGACGAGCGAGGGCAAGCTGCTCCGCGTCGCCGGCATCCACCTCGACCACGTCTCGGACGACGCGCGGATCCTCGGCGTCAAACTGGTGATGGAATACCTTGCGAAGAAGCAGACCGAGCTGGAAGCCGACGCGACTCTGGTCCTCGGCGACTTCAACGCCCGCGAGACCTCCGCGACCATGAAATGGGTGGACGAGAACACGGTCTTCCCGCTGGTCGAGGTCACGAAGGACAGCGGACCCACCTTCCATTGGTGGGGACGGCTGGTTCCCGACAGCAACGATCCGCCGCGTAAGATCGACTTCATCTACCTTGATCCGAAGAGCGCAGAGACCGCCCGCGACCTGGACGACTGGCGCGACGCCGAGCAGGGGATCTACCTCTCCGACCACTATCCCTTCACCATCAAATTCGACCTGTGATCACGGGGAAAATCGCAACCGCCCCCACTTTCGGAAAGGAGACGAAGACCGTATGACGGACAAAAAAATGCGAACCGGCTTTGGTTTGTTCCTGCCGCTCCTCTGCGCTCTCCCCGGCGCTATCGCGGCGATCCTCGGTCTTGTCCTGCCGTACGCGGATCAGGTGACCAAGAATCCGATCGCGGACGCGGTCGTCCGGGAGACCAGGACGCTCTCCGAATGGGCGACCCAGCACGAGGGGCTGCGCGAGATCGGCGGGGACGGGTACGCCCACTTTGCAGCGGCGCGGGGATTCGCGTGGGCGATCGCGATCGCGGCGGTCGCGACGTTCCTTCTCTTGCTTTATTCTCGCTTCGACCGCTCGAAGGGAACGCTCTGGTGTACCGCCGGGGCGGGGGCGATCCTGGTCCTTCTGTCGATTGTCGCGTTTCTTTTCGCCGTTTTCTTTTCGGTCTCCGCCGGAAACGAAAGCACCCGCGTCTTGCTCTCCGCCGCGCCCTACTGTACGCTCGCGGGCGGGATAGCTGTCGGCGCCGTCTCGTTCTTTGCCGTCCGATCCTATCTCTGATCGGGGGGCTTTTTTCTTTTTTCTTCCGTTTTTCTCTTGCTTTTCCCGGAAACCTGTGTTATACTGGTTATACAACAAGCGGAGTAAAACTCCGTCGAAAGGAGAGCATTATGTCCAAAAAAATCGCATTTGACGTCAAAACCCTGATCCTCTGCGCCATCATCATCGTCGGTCTCGTCCTCACCATCGTCGGCTTCGTCGGCAATTTTCTCAAGGCGGACGGGCAGATCGCCGGGTTCGGCGGTGCTTCCACCGTCAAACTCTCGGATCTGGATAAGGACTTCGAGGGCTTCACCGTGACCAATATCTTCGCGTGGGTGACCTTCATTCTCGCGATCGTCGTGACCGTCCTCTTCGCCGTCGCGAAGTTTCTCGGGATCAAGGATCTCAATATGATCGTAGCGCTGGTCGGCTGCCTGACCGTCGTCGCCGCGGTCCTCGTCTTCATCTTCGCGATCGTGATGGCGAGCAAGAACAGCGGGGGGAGCGCGCTGGCTTCCGTGAAGTACACGATCTCCGCGGGCCCGATCCTCATGCTGATCGGCGGGCTGTTTGCCGGCGGCGCCGCTGCCGCTTCCGCCAAGGCCTGATCTTCCGGCAAACGCAAATCGCTTTCAAATAATCCAAACAAAAACGCCGCCCGAATCGGGCGGCGTTTTTAAAATTTGGTGTTGATTTTTATGGAAAGGTATGATATAATTGTCTTGATGTGCGGATGATCCCTCCGCCGAAAGGAGAACGTAATGGCAACTTCTGTCTCTGAAAAGTCCAAAAAACTGTCCCGGCTTTTCGCCGTTATGATCGTCATCGGTCTGATCGCGATGGTCGCCGGTTATTTCAGCCCGATCGTCACCATCTCCGGTAATTCCGTCGACTCGGGTTGGAATATCAAGTCGCTTAAATCCGTCGATCAGAATTGTAAGCAACAGGCGGCGCTTGAGATCGAAGAGACCGGCACCACGGCGTACACCTCGCTGAAGGGCGTCGGCGCGCTCGCCTTCTTCGCCAAGGCGGTCTTTGTCCTCGGGATCGTGACGCTGGTCTGGTTCGTTTTGCTGTGCGTTCTCTACATTGAGAATCCCGAGTTGATCTATCTTGTGATCGGCGGGCTGACGGTCCTTTTCTCGCTCCTCACGTTTATCTTTACGCTCGTCCTTATCCCGAGCTTTAAACAAAACCTGATCGCGTCCCTCGCAAGCGTCGGTAACGAGTTCACGAGCTCCGTCGTTTTCGGTCTCGGCGGGATCTGCCTGCCGATCGGCGGTCTGCTCCTCGGAGGCGGCACCGCGGGAATGGCGCTGACCACCCCGAAGGTCGAGGTCCTGCACAAGGGCTGATC